>JAFLBG010000046.1 GCA_017303975.1 Bacteroidota bacterium | reverse complement strand
CCTTTGCTATCTAGCATTACAATGTTTTCTTTTTTAGCTCCAACAGCAATGTAAAGTTTAGCACACGATATAGCAGATGCACCTGCACCATTTACCACAATTTTTACTTTGTCTAATTTTTTGTTTGCAATTTCGCATGCATTAATAAGTGCTGCTGCAGATATAATGGCGGTTCCGTGTTGGTCATCGTGCATGATAGGAATGTTGAGCATTTCCTTTAGTCTGCGCTCAATTTCAAAGCATTCCGGGGCTTTAATATCCTCTAAGTTTATTCCGCCAAAAGTAGGTGCAATGTTTTTTACGGTTTGTATAAACTCATCTACATTTTTAGTATCCACCTCAATGTCAAACACATCTATGTCTGCAAAAATTTTAAATAGCAATCCCTTGCCTTCCATTACGGGCTTGGATGCTTCCGGGCCTATATCTCCCAACCCCAATACCGCTGTGCCATTTGAGATAACCGCTACTAAATTGCCTTTGGCAGTGTATTTATAAACATCTTCTTTGTTTTGTTCAATACGCAAACATGGCTCTGCCACACCTGGAGAGTAGGCTAAAGATAAATCTCTTTGCGAACTATACGGTTTTGTTGGTACTACTTCAATTTTTCCAGGTCGCCCTTGCGAGTGGTAATCTAACGCGTCTTCTTTTCTAAACTTATCCATATAATTATCACTTTGTACTAATATAAAAATATGTTTTAACTTTTTGCCTTATTTAGTATTAATAAAAGCCATTCAAAAATGAAAAAACTAGTAGTTTTTACAGGTGCGGGAATAAGTGCAGAAAGTGGGATAAAAACATTTAGAGGAAGTGATGGTTTGTGGGAGAACTATAAAATAACCGATGTAGCTACTTTTGATGCATGGCAACGAAATCCGGCAATGGTGCTTGATTTTTACAACCAAAGAAGATCACAGGTAATGGCTGCGGCTCCTAATGAGGCACATAAAACATTGGTAGCGTTAGAAGAATATTTTGACGTTCATATTATTACCCAAAACATTGACGATTTGCATGAACGAGCAGGTTCTAAAAAAGTACTGCATTTGCACGGGGAGATAATGAAGGCAAGAAGTACTGTAGATGATAGGTTGATTTATGAATTAACGAAACCGGAGATGAAATTGGGCGATACTTGCGAAAAAGGCTCTCAGTTGAGGCCTCATATTGTTTGGTTTGGAGAAATGGTGCCTAAAATGGAAATGGCGCAGTCTATTGCTCAAACGGCAGATGTTTTTGTTGTGATAGGAACTTCTTTGCAAGTGTATCCTGCTGCAGGATTGATAGACTTTGTAATGCCCAATGTTCCGATATTTTTGATTGATCCGAGTGATGTTGCTATAAAGAAAAATCTAAATATTGCCATTGTAAAAGAAAACGCATCGAAAGGAGTAAAAATACTTTTTGAACAATTGATGAAAAAAGTTTAAGAAAAGAGTTTTTGTATTTTGAAGCTATCTAAAATGTACTTAGTTACTTAGAAATATTTTTTTTACATATCTAACATTAGATTTGTCTAACAGCTCTACAAAATATATTCCTGTTTTATAATCTATTAGAGTGTAGTTGTTTTCACTATTTCTAATTTCCGTATCCATAACTACACATCCCTGCTGGTCGTATATTCTAATGTGCACAGGCGTTGGATGCTTATTAAGTTTCACTGTTAAGTAATTCTCCGAAATATAAACAAGATAATTAGTGCTAGAGAGATGATTGTTTGAAGATGCTCCCAGTAAGTTAAATGTAGCATTTTCTGCGCAACTAATTTTGTAAATTATTTTATTTCCTGTAATTGTATTCTGAGAATATTCAAACGCCTGTATGAAATAATTTTTAGTTGGGTTTAAATTTTTTAGAATAACCGAATCTTTACTGCCTGTGTAAACAGCAAACGTGTTGGGCGAAAATTGAAATCCGTTGCCAAATGTATCGCTAGCATAATAAAACATTCCACTTTGTGGATATGTTTTCACTAACGAATCTTCGCTACAAATTAAAAGACGTCCGGTCCCGTTTCCATTTATCCATTTTATTTTTGCAGATGTACCGGACACCGGCAACGTAGCAATAGATGAAACATTTATCGAAGGCGAGAAAAAATTATGTGTAGGCCAAACAGTTGTCGTGTTTATACAATTCCATGGAAGTGCATCCAAATCATTCCAAAAATTTGGACTGGAATAAGGTCTAGCGTTTAATAAAATACTCCAGGTATATTCTCCTGATGTGCGTGCAATAAAACTTGCAGTTCCATCTAAGCTTCCTGTGTGCCACCAGTTATTAGCAGGATTAACTTCCCACCCCTTTGCATAAAATGGATTAGTAGTAGATGGTGTTCGCATTTGTAAAATACTTTGACTTGTTAAAATATCCGGAAACGTGGTGTAGCTATCAACCGCAACAATTAGTTTTACTAAATCTTCTGCTGTTGCAATTAACCCACCATGGCTGTTCATGGCTTCTAAATTCCAACCTCCGTATTGCCATGGTACTTTTTGATTAGTGCCATAGCATGACAAGGTAGAGTCGTACGCTTCGTATTGCACCTCTCGTTCTTTTGGTAAAATCGTATTCCCTAGTTCAATGTCGCAAATACCCAGTTGATCGAATAATTCAGTTTGTAAAAAATCTATATATTTTTTACCCGAAATTTTTTCAATCACTTTTCCTAGAATTAAATAGCCCATATTCGAATAAGCAAAAGTGCTTCCGGGAGTGTAGTTCAATCCTTTTTGAAGCGTAAATTTAATGAGTGTTGAATCTCCTACCGGGTTGGGTTCTCCCAACGAAGCTGTTACGTGCAGCGGAAAGCTAAGTGGGTCGCAAAAAGAAAAAGTATCGCAAGGTTGCGTCCTGTCCCATCCTGCGGTGTGTTCTAAAAGTTGTTTTATTGTAATCGAAAAAATTCTGTTGTCTGATATTGCATTCAAATAATAGGTGTCGGTAATTATTTTGTTGCTCCCAAATACAGTATCTGCAAGTGTTAGCAGACCCATGTCTATTAATTTAAAAATAGCAATAGAGGTAATGGGTTTGGAAATACTTGCAATTCTAAATTTATGGTATGGTCTTAAACTGTCTGTTCTGGCTATGTTCGAATAACCAAATGATCTGTTGTAAACCAAATTTCCTTTTTTTGTAATTGCAACGCTTGCTCCAGGAATAGAATGTGCATTAACAAAATTCTGAATTAAGCTATCCGATTTTTTTAATTGAAAAACAGCAATGCCGGTTTGTGCAATAGAAAATTTTAAAAGTAGTAAGAATGCTGAAAATACAGCTATTTTGAGGTGTTTCATTTTTTTATTTTCATCAAATTGTGCACCTGTTTTGTAGGTGAAAACAGGTTAATCTACACTGTGATTATTAACAAGTCAATGTTTGTAATTAACAATTTACTAACAAAGAATCAACAGGTCTATATACTAGATTTGTTTCTATAGGCATGACAACTTTATCGCAAATATTAGTTATTATTGTGTTGATAACCAAAATCAACACAGCTATGCGTTTAGCCAAAAAGTTGATGTTTGTTCTAATAATAACAAACATTGGTGGAATTGTGATTGCACAAACCACTACAAATCAAACAAATCCTAAAACAGTTGCCCCTGAAGACACTGCTAATGTTGAAAGCAAGTGGCCTACCATTGGTGTAGGTGCCGGAGTACTTGTGTATTTCGGAGACCTCAATAAAGGAGATGCAATTAGCCAGTACAGCCATATCAGAGCCGGGTACCACATAAATGTCGAAAAGCGTTTTAACGCACCTTTTGGCGTTGGACTTAATTTGTTAGTCGGGAAACTAGCGCTAAGTCAGCGAAGTAACGACCCTGCTAAAAATTTAAATTTTGAATCCCCAATTACCCAAATAGGAATAGCTGGATATTACCATTTGGACGATAACAGAGTAATTAAACGCAGCTCTGAAATCGCTCCCTATGTTGGTGTTGGTGTTTCTATGCTAAAATTCAATCCGAAAGGCGATTTACTGGATGCTAACGGGAATCCATACCACTATTGGACAGATGGCTCAATCAGAGATCAATCGCAAGCTACAAGCAATTATTTCGAATCGAATACCATAAAACGCGATTATAAGTACGAAACAGAATTAAAAGATTCAGCTACAAGTTATCCTAAAACAACTATTACTATCCCATTAACATTAGGTTCTCGTTTTCAGTTTAATGAAAATTGGCACGGAAATGCTTTTGTTACTTACAATTTAGTGTTGTCCGATTATATAGATAATAATGCTTCTAAAAAAGGTAATGATGCCTTTTTGCACACAGGCTTCTCGGTTATATATAGCTTTCCGCTCAAAGTAGTAGATGCGCCTATATACCAAGGAGTAGATCTTTTAGCAATAGACAAATTAGATAGCGATGGCGATGGTGTCCGAGATGCAATTGATGAATGCTTAGATACGCCAGAAGGGGTGAAGGTTAATTCAAGAGGATGTCCTAAGGACGATGATTTAGATGGAGTGCCTGATTATATGGACAAAGAGCCAAACACAAAACGTGGAGCATTTGTAGATGATAATGGAGTTGCAATAAGCGAATTGAAATTCGAACAAAAGATGGCTGAATACGATTCAGGTATCAACCGTTCCAACTTATCATACCAATACGGAGATTACGACAAAAACAAAGATGGATTTTTTACAGCCGAAGAAATGAAATCGGCATTAGACGACTTTTTCGCAGGTAAATCAAAATTAAGTGTTGAAGCAATTCAACAGATGATTGCCTTTTATCTGCGTCAATAAGGTTGGTAGGGCTGCTTTTGCTATAGTTATATAGTGTATCAGTTCTACCAACCCGAATAGGGTTAGGTAAAACGTTCACTAATAAACTATAGCGTATGATAAAGTACATCTTAATCTCCATCAATTTGGTTGGATTATTCTTCTTAAATTTATTTTTCGAAGAACCTGTTTCTGTAACAGCCGATATTCCTTCCATAGCAGGACTACGACAAGAGTTCGTGGTTGAAGTAGTAATTACTAAAGGCAGTGCCTCAGGTTTTGCCAAGTTACAACAAGAATGGCCTAAAGGATTTGAAGTTACTCCTATAGAAACACAAGGAGCCTCTTTTACCTTTACCAATCAATCTGCAAAATTTATTTGGACAAGCCTTCCTGCAGAAGCAGAATTTAAAATTTTATACTTGGTAAAAATTGGTGATGATGCCGTTGGTACAAAATCAATAAAAGGCAAATTCTCCTATGTGTCAGATAATAATAAATTGTCTGTAGATATTCCGGAAAATACCATGACCATTACTGAGGATGAAACAGATCTTTCTGCATACAGCTTAGAGAAAAAGAAAGGGGGAGTTACTACAACTCCTGTTGCAGCAACTGCACCAACAACTACAGAAACTACACCAACCGAAACTGTTCCTTCTCAACCAACAACTATAGAAACACCTGCAAATACCGAGACTCCTGCAGAAAGTCAGCAAAAGGTTGCTACAACAGAAACTCAAACAACACCAACGCCTAGCACAGAAACTACAGCAACCTATGCTAATGTTGCAACCTCTACAACACCTGTAGACGTTGTAACAGAAAGAAAAATGCCATCAGAAGCAGAACGAGAGTTTACCGTAGAAGTTATAATTGATAAAAAAACAATTTCAGGATTTGCAAAATTACAGGAGAATATACCGGATGGATTGGTTGCGTCTGCTATAGAGTCGGCCGGAGCTAATTTTTCATTTGCAGATGGTCAAGCAAAATTTGTTTGGTTAAATCTTCCTGCAACGGAAACAGTAAGAGTTGTATATAAAATAACCGTTGGTCCTAATTTAGTTGCTCAAAAAAATATTGATGGAGTTTTTTCTTATTTAGAGAATGACGAAACTAAAAAGGCGTTTATCAAAGCATCGCCTGTTTATGTAAACAATATGTCTAGCGGTACTGACGCTATTGCGGAAACTCCAACTACTACAAATACAACTCCCGCTACAAACAATGCTGCTGCTGATAATACAGCAACAACTGCACAAGAAACAACGCCAACTGCATCCAACGCTACGGTTCCTGCATCGCCAAACGGAGTTAATTACAAAGTTCAAATTTGTGCAATACACAGAAATGTTGCTACAAGCTATTTTCAACAGACCTATAGTATTTCAGAAACTATTAATATCGAGAATCATCAGGGGTGGGTAAAATATACTGTTGGTGGATTTAATGAATACAAGTCTGCTAGAGACCATCGCGAAAAAATTAGAAACAAAGGTGTTGTGGGGCCATTTGTAACTGCTTATAATCAAGGTAAAAGAGTTACTGTGCAAGAAGCATTAATGATTACTAGTCAGCAGTGGTATAAATAATAAGCTTTTGTTTTTCACTAATATTGAAAATACTAATTAAAAGTTTATATTAGTGGAGTAAAATTAAACAAGACATTTTTTTCGTATGATGCGAAAATTTACATTTTCATTTGTATTCATTTTTTTCTTACATATAATTCTGTTTGGTCAGTCTCCTGAAACCCAAACAGACGATAGTCCACTTCCTAAACCCACCATATCATTGGGTGTTGGGCTTTTCTCATTTTATGGGGATTTATACGAAAAACATTTTCAGAATCCATTAACAAGTAGAATAGGTTATGAGCTAATGCTTACACAACCTATCAATAAGGCATTTACCATAAATTTATACACAAACATTGGAAAACTATCTGCAAACGAGCGCTTAACGGATAGAAATCTAAATTTTACATCTGATATCCGTTTAGGTGGAATTGGTGTAATGTACAACTTCAACCATTTTCTTAAAAAGGACAGAGCTTTTAGCCCATACATATTTACAGGATTTGAATCATTTGAATTTTTATCTAAAGCCGATTTAAAAGATAGAAATGGTAATACCTATTATTATTGGTCGGATGGTTCTATTAGAAATGTAGATGAAGCAAGCACTACAAATACAGCCGGTACCGTTATTCTTCAACGTGATTACGATTTTGAAACAGACATTAGAGAACAAAATGCAGATGGTTTTGGGAAATATCCTGAGCGCTCTTTCGCAGTTCCGGTAGGTGTTGGATTTTTAATGCATTTATCAAAAAAAGTAAATTTACGTGTTGGGTCAACCATGCATTTTACCTTCACAGATTATATAGATGGAATATCAGATAAAAGTGTAGGCTCAAGACAAGGCAATAAGCAAAAAGATAAATTTTTATTTTCTACCGCGTCACTTTCCTATAACTTAGATTTTCTTCCAAGCAGTGATTTAGACACATTGCCTGCAAATCATTTTGATGGAGTTGATTTTATGGCAATTTGGAACGAAGATACAGATGCCGATGGCGTTTTAGATATAAACGATTCGTGTGCAAATACTCCTTTAAATGTGCCTGTTGATGCAAAAGGATGTCCATTTGACGATGATAATGATGGTGTTTATAATTATGCTGACAAAGAATTGAAAACACCTCCGGGCTCGTTTGTAAATATGGATGGCGTTCAATTAACAGATTCAATGTTATTACTCGCGCGTAATATTTATTTAGATTCAACCGGACTATTTGCTTCTATGGAATACGAAAAGCATGGAAGTATGATACCCGGATTTACTGGTATTCCGAAGAGAGAATATACTGTTTTGCTTGGAGCCTACAAATCCGGAATCAAGCCTGAATTAATGACTAAGTTTTTAAGTATAAAAGATGTAATTACGACCAATTTAGCCGATTCTTCTACTGCTTACACAGTAGGAAAATACAAGAACTTTACCGAGGCAATGATTAGAAAAGAGAAAGTTCCTCAGGATAGTATGATGAATCCTAAGGTTGTTTATTTTATGAATGGAAAATACATAGAAGAAACAGCTGCAAGTTATGAGGCATATCAAAAGGAATTGGCTGCCGGTGCATCTTCATCTTATGCAGGCTCGTCTCAAAATCAAGCAGGAAGCTCTAATGGAGGTATTCCTACCGCAAATATAAATACCAATGAACCTGTGTTTAGGGTGCAATTAGGAGCATATAGAAAACAGCTTTCTGCAAATGTGTTTCCGGGTATAACCGATTTAGTGGAGATTAAAACCGAAGATGGATTGTACAAGTACATGGCAGGTGCGTACTCTACTTTTGCAGAAGCTGCTGCTAGGAAAATAGAGATTGTTACACAAGGCTATAAAGGGGCGTTTATTACTGCTTACAAGGGCGGAAGCCGAGTAAGTTTGGTTAGCCAAGGTGCTACACCTGCTAACCCTAAAAAGGTAGTTAAGGAAGATTTGTCAGAGCCGGGACCTGCCGTAAATACATTCAATAAAGGTTTGGTTGTATTTAAAGTACAAGTAGGTATTTATAAAGGAGAACCTCCTTCTGATATGCAAGCCAAGTACAAAACTATTGGAAATGTAAAACGTGAAATTACAACCACCGGTTTAAGTAGATATGTAACCGGAAGTTACAACGACTACAAATCTGCACTTAAGTTAAAAGAGGAAATGGCTAAAAAAGGCTTTGGCGATGCATTTGTGGTGTCTTTCTACAACGACCAATATATTACTATTCAAGAGGCTTTAGAGCTTATTAAGTAATCTTATCTCTTTATTTTCAAATAAAGTATTGCCATTTTGGCACTAATTTTCAATTGGCATATTTCTTGCCCAATGGAAGCGTCTTTTATTGCTAATTTTAACATAAAATCGTAAATACTAATAGTTATGCAAACAGGTAAAATAAACGTTCAAACCGAAAACATTTTCCCCATCATTAAAAAATTTCTGTACTCTGATCACGAAATATTTTTACGTGAATTAGTGTCGAATGCTGTTGATGCTACGCAAAAATTAAAAGCGTTGTCTGCAATGGGCGAAGCTAAAGGCGATATAGGCAATACCGAAGTAGAAGTGTTGGTTGATAAAGACAAAAAGACAATTACCATAAAAGATAAAGGTATTGGTTTAACAGCCGAGGAGGTAGAAAAATACATTACACAAATTGCTTTTTCAGGGGCAGAAGAATTTGTGCAAAAATACAAGGATAAAACGCCCGAAGCCAATGCTATTATTGGTCATTTTGGGCTTGGATTTTATTCAGCATTTATGGTTGCTGCTAAAGTTGAAATTATATCGAAGAGCTTTAAGGAAAAAACTAAGGCAGTTCGATGGGAATGCGATGGTAGCCCGGAGTATAAGATAGAGGAGAATAGCCGCACCGAACGAGGTACAGATATTATTTTGCATATAGCAGATGATTCGACAGAGTTTTTAGAAAATGCGCGAATTGAAACACTGTTAAAGAAATATTGCAAGTTTTTACCGGTAGAAATCAAGTTTGATGGTAAGATAATTAATAATCCCAAGCCGGCATGGACAAAGAAACCTGCTGATTTAACAGATAAAGATTATACTGATTTTTACAAGGAATTATATCCCGCAACCTTTGAAGATCCTTTGTTTCACATTCATTTGAATGTGGATTACCCCTTTAATTTAACAGGTATTTTGTATTTCCCTCGACTTAAAAAAACGTTCGAAGTACAAAAAGATAAAATTCAATTGTATTGCAATCAAGTTTTTGTAACCGATGCTGTAGAGAATATTGTGCCTGATTTTTTAACGTTGCTTCGAGGAGTAATCGATTCTCCGGATATTCCGCTAAATGTGTCGCGTAGCTATTTGCAGAGCGATGCCAATGTGAAAAAAATAAGTTCGCATATTACCAAGAAAGTTGCCGATAAGCTGGAGGAAATATTTAAGAAGGACAGAAAAGATTTTGAGTCGAAGTGGGAAGACATAAAAATGTTTATTCAGTACGGAATGCTTTCTGAAGAAAAGTTTTTTGAGAAAGCGCAGAAATTCGCCTTGCTAAAAAGCATAGAAAATACGCTATTTACATTTGATGAATACAAAGAGAAAGTAAAGGCGCTACAGACAGATAAAGAGAAAAAAATAATTTATTTATATTCTACCAATGTTGTTGAGCAACACAGCTTTATTGAATCTGCAAAAGAAAAAGGATACGATGTGCTGATTTTTGATTCGCCAATCGACCCACATTTTATAAATTTTATGGAACAAAAATCTGCCGATATAAGTTTTGTTCGTGTAGATGCAGATACGATAGATAATTTAATTAAGAAGGACCAGCAAATTCCATCAAAACTTACAGAAGACGAAAAGAAAACACTTACTCCAATAATTGAAAGTACTGTAACCAAAGACAGATTTACCGTTGTGTTTGAGAGCTTGAGTGAGAAAGATAGCCCAATGCTGATTACCCAACCTGAATTTATGCGCAGAATGAAAGAGATGAGTGCCATGGGTGGTGGTGGAATGAGCTTTATGGGAACCATGCCGGAAATGTACAATCTCGTTGTAAATGCAAATCATCCGCTGTTTGGAAAAATTTTGTCGGAAAAAGATGAGGCTAAACAAAAAGCAATAACGAAACAAGCAACAGATTTGGCATTGCTTTCTCAAAATCTATTGAAAGGCGAAGATTTAACACGCTTTATAAAACGTAGTGTAGATCTTATTAAATAAATTTCATCACATTTTTGAGATGCCTTCTAGTTGGGCATCTCAAAAAATGTATTTACTAGTTTTATAACACATAATTCGTAATTTTTTTGTATAATTAAACCAACTAAAACATACACAATGAAAAAATATTTACTATCACTTTCTTTATTAGTACTTGTTGCATTTGCAAATGCACAATCAATACCTAACGGAAATTTTGAAAACTGGAACACAGCTTCTTGGGATGAGTTAGATACCGCTGAAACATCTGCCTTCCAAGGTCATTTTTTATCGGGCAGTTCTAATGCATCAAAAACTACAGATAAGGTAAGTGGTAATTATGCAATTAAACTAGAAACTCAAATTGTTGGTCAAGATACCAATTTCGGTTATTTTATTTTCGGAATGGCCGAAGATGGTTTAACAGGAGGGTTTCCTTATACACAAACGCCAACTTCTATTACAGGTTCTTATAAATACAATATTCAAACTGGTGATACTGCATTATTACTTGTTCTGTTTAAGAAAAATGGCTTAGAAGTAGGTGGAGGAATTTATAAAATTGCAGGAGTTCAAAATTCTTACACCACATTTTCATTCCCATTAGCCTATACTCAAGCTCCAGATTCTGTAATTATTGCAGCAACATCTAGTTTGCCTGAAGATTTTTATACAGTTCCTACAGCAAAAAATGGAAGTTGGATTCAGTTTGATAACATTCAATTTGCCGGTACTTCAATTACCCAGCAAGTGCCTAATACAGATTTTGAGCAATGGACAACTGTTAGTATTGAAGACCCAACCAGTTGGAGTTCTGGGTTTATGAATTCTTTCTCTTATGTAGCTGAGGGCGCTCCATTTGTTGAAAAAACTACCGACAAATACAAAGGCAATTATGCACTTAAAATGACTACCAGACATTCTACCTCTTCATTTGGTTTTTATGAGATGATGAATGGTAACCCATTTAGTGGAAGACCTTCATTTCCTTATACAACACAATTTGATAGTTTGATATTTTACTACAAATACATGCCTGTAGGCTCAGATTCTGCTACTGTTGTGGCAGCGGCTAGTAAATTAACAAACTATGTGGGAGTTGTTTTTGCATACTTAGATTCTACATCTACGTATAAAAGAATGTCTTTCCCATTGAATTGTGCAATGGTGCCAGATTCTTTATTCATTAATATTTTATCATCTCACACTCCGGATTCTACTAATAACGGTTCTGTTTTGATTATTGATGAAATACACATGAAATCTCAACCACTTGCTACATCTATCGAAAAACATGCTGGTTGGGCTAAAGCAAACGTATTCCCAAATCCTGCAAGCAACTTCACTAATATTGTTGTTGATTTGAAAGAGTCTGCAAGTGTAAATATTGTGGTAACAGATATTGCTGGTAAAATTGTATTTGAAAAGCCATACTCATCAATGAATCTTGGAAAGAATTCAATTTATTTGAATGTTTCTGATTTTGCTAAAGGAGTTTATAATTACTCCTTGAAGAGTAATGATGGTGCAAATGTTGCCCAAGGTAAATTTATTGTAGAGTAATATAACAATGGCATACAAATTGCCTGTGTTTTTATAGTAGATATATAAAAAAGTAAAAATGAAAAAAGGAACAATCACGCTAATAGCCATACTCGGTGTTTTAGGACTAATCGTTATTTGGGCTATTGGAATTAGAAATAACATAGTTCGTAAAGACGTGACTGTTACTGCATCTTGGCAGCAAGTGGAAAATCAGTATCAACGGAGGTCTGATTTAATTCCGAACTTGGTGGCAGTAGTGCAACAAGTTGCCGATTTTGAAAAAGGCACACTTACCGCAGTTATTGAGGCTAGATCAAAAGCCACTAGCGTAACGATTGATCCTTCTAAAATGGATGAAAATTCCATGAAGAAATTTCAAGCAGCTCAAGGAGAAGTGAGCTCAACACTCTCTAGGCTATTGGTTGTTTCCGAGCAATACCCTCAATTAAAAGCAAATGAAAATTTTAGAGACTTGCAAACACAGTTAGAAGGAACTGAAAATCGTATTGCCAATGAACGTAGAATTTTTAACGAAACTGTTCAAGGGTTTAATACCTACATAAGAGTGTTTCCTAACAGTATATTTGCTTGGGGATTTGCATCACGTCCGTATTTTGAAGCGGATGCAGGCGCAGAAAAAGCTCCTAAAGTGAAAGATTTATTCAACAATAAATAAGTTTTGTAGATTGTATTTGAACAAGTATCTACATAGAATTTTAACATGTAACTATTGCCAAATTTTAAAATTTGGCAATAGTTTTTTTATTGGACTGCTGTTTGTATTTTATACAGCGACAAGCGTTTACGCACAAGCCAAGCAGCCTGAAAAAAAGGCTAATGATACTCCCTCTAAAAATAAGAATGCTGTAGAGCATAAAGTTCTTAAAGGCGAAACGCTCTATAAAATTGCTAAAACATATTCTGTATCGGTAAACGATTTGGTAAAAGAGAATCCGGAATCTATAGATGGAATAAAAGATGGTCAAATTTTAAAAATTCCGAAAACTGGGTTAAGTACTTCTGAAAAAGAAATTAAATCTGTTGATGCGAAACCCAAGCCTCCAGTTACTTCAACTGTAGCGCCAACTTCATCTGTAACTGAAAATGTAGATACTGCAAAGTATATCATTCATTTGGTTGAAAAAGGGCAGACAATGTATTCTATTGCCAAGAAATACACACTAACAGAGGAAGATATAGTTAAGGCCAATCCTGCCGCAACAGATGGGTTGAAAAAAGGGATGATGCTGCTTATTCCTAAAAAAAATAGTAAATCAACAATTGCGGTACAGCAAAAAAAAATAGAAACAGTAGAACCCAAAATAGAGAAAAAGGATTTGTACAATATTGCTTTGTTCTTGCCATTTGTATTGGAAAAATCGCTTGGCGTTGATGTAGATAAAATAGCAAAGGGGGATGAATCTTTTTCAGGTAAAACAGAAGTTGCAGTTTCTTTTTACAATGGTTTCATACTTGCACTTGATTCGCTTAAAAAGACAGGCGTAAATTATAGATTGTTTGTGTATGATGTGGATGAAAATGATAGTGCTAAGGTTGTAGAGCTAATGAGCAAGCCCGAATTAAAGCAGATGGATTTATTTGTAGGTCCATTGTACAATTCTTCTTTTTCCTATATCTCCAAGTTTGCTAAAGAGAACAAGATTCATTGTGTAACACCACTTTCTCAGCAAAATAAAATTTTGTTTAATAATCCATATGTAAGCAAAGTTATTCCATCTCAAATACACCAATTAAATTATATGTCCGATTATATTGTAGATAAATATACCGGAGAACATTTAGTATTGGTTACTAATATGAGTTTGAAAGATGTAGATAATTTCTCTACTGTAAAAACACATATAAACGAACGACTAAAACAAAAGAATGTTAAGAAGGAAGATTCGTTAGTTGTAGCAAAGGGAATGAACGGCTTGTCTAGTCTAGTTTCAGGCAAAAAGAACATTTTTATTCTTCCAACAAATAATCAAGTATTTGTTACAGATTTTATAACCAAAATACACAACTCTGCTACTAAGTACCATGTAGAAGTTTTTGGATTGCCCTCATGGAGAAGCTTTGATAACTTAGATTTAGATTATTTAGATACACTTCATTTTCAGTTTCCATCTGCTTCATTTGTTGATGCGTCTAACCCCCAAACAGCCGAATTTATTGCCAGATACCAAAATAGATTTTTGTCCGATCCAGAAGTATATGCTTTTCAAGGTTATGACATAGGTATGTATTATCTTGGTCTGTTAGCAAATTTCGGAAAGAACATAAGCTCATTTATCGCAAATTCAACCTATACTGGATTGCAATCTAACTATAAAATGTATAAGCATCAAGAGGAGAGTGGGGTTGATAACCAAGCTGTTTTTATTTTGAAACAATCCAATTATACCATTCTGCGAGTTAACTAAATGAGCTTCAAAATTGAAATAGAAGAATATTTTAGAAGCTTGCAAAGCTCTATTTGTAATGGATTAGAGCAGCTTGATGGACAACAAAAGTTTTTATTAGATGCATGGAATAGAGAGGAAGGAGGCGGAGGAATTACACGTGTGATTCAAAATGGAGCAGCGATAGAAAAAGGTGCAGTTAATTTTTCTGCGGTTCACGGTGCGCTTTCTGCACAAATGAAACAGTTTTTAAAAGTAGATAGCGAAAGTTTTTATGCATCGGGAGTGTCTATTATAATGCATCCTAGCAATCCTTGGGTTCCTATTATACACATGAATGTAAGGTATTTTGAACTAGACGAAAATACCTATTGGTTTGGAGGCGGAATAGATGTTACACCGCACTATATAAACAAAGAAGATGCTCATTTTTTTCACTCCTATTTAAAAAATGTTTGCGATAACTACCATTCACAAAGTTATGCCAAGTTTAAGAATTGGGCTGACGAATATTTTTTCTTAAAACATCGCAACGAGACAAGAGGAATTGGAGGAATTTTCTTTGATCGGCTAACTACCTTTGATAATAAGTCAACTAGCGATACCTGTAATTTTGTTAAACATGTAGGAAATAGTTTCGTTGACATTTATTCTACGCTAGTTAATAGAAATAGACATAAAGAGTTTGCTAGTCAAGAGAAAGATTGGCAATACCTAAGGAGAGGAAGGTACGTAGAGTTTAATTTGTTGTTTGATCAAGGAACAAAGTTTGGAGTAGAGTCGAACGGACGAACAGAATCTATTCTGCTTAGTTTGCCTCCAATGGCAGGATGGCAGTATAACTATACTCCATTGCCCAATACAAAGGAAGCGCAAACCCAAGCACTACTTAAAAAAGGCATAGATTGGCTTGGCAATTAAATTGTATCTTGTATGACTCCTCGAAAAGTAACCATTTCCATTGTTGAGTACCTCAACTCAAAACCGTTTTTACAAGGCATAAATAAATTTTTAAATAATCAATGCACCGTATCTCTTGATGTGCCTTCTGTTTGCGCGCAAAAAGTATTGCAGCACAAAGTGGATATTGGCTTGGTTCCGGTAGCAGTAATTCCTCAAATGCAACAAGCAACTATAATCTCAGATTTTTGTATTGGAGCTGTTGGAGATGTTCGGTCAGTTAAGTTGTTTAGCCAAGTGCCACGAGAAGAAATAAAGAAAATATATCTCGATTATCAATCGCGTACTTCTGTTAATCTTATAAAAGTAATTGCTCAAAAATTTTGGAATCAAAAGTTTGAATGGGTCAATGCCGAAAGTGGTTACGAGAATTTGATAAGTAATACAACTTCGGCTGTAATTATTGGAGATAGAGCACTTGAAATAGAGAATAAATATCCTTTTTCGTATGATTTAAGCGGAGAATGGCAACACTATACAGGTTTACCGTTTGTATTTGCATGTTGGGTAAGTAATTTAAAATTAGATAAATCTTTTTTACAGGAATTTAACTCGGCATTAAAATGGGGTATTGATAATCGATTACATGTTTTGAATGAAAAAAGTATGAACTACGATTCGCTCAGCTCATACCTGCAACACGCAATTAGTTTTGAATTAGATGACTCAAAAAAGAAAGGGTTAGAGCTGTTTTGGAGTTATTTAAAAGAAATGGAGAAATATAATTTATAATCCATTAAAAATTTTATATTTATATAACAACAAAAAGCCATGCTCAAATTTAGTATCCAATATATTTTCCTTTTATTAATTGCGGGTTATTCATTTTCTGTATCTGCTGCAATTAAGATGGATAAAGATTCTGTTGCGAAAAAGCAAGAAAAAGGAGGCTCTCCTGATCAATTAAAATTGATAACCGCTAAACAGGAATATTTACGTGGTAATATAAAAAAGTCATATAAACTCTATTCAGAAGTATTAATAAGCAAGCCACAAGATGCCAGCATTAATTTTGCAGCAGGAGAATGTGCGTTGCTTTTGTCAAACTATACTAAAGCCATTGAATATTTAGAAAAATCTAAAGCAAATGGAGGCGAGAAAAATCCTAAACTACACTTGTTTTTAGGTCAATCCTACCACATGGATGAACAATTAGATAAGGCTTTGGAGCAGTTTAGTGTATATAAATCAAAAGTAAAGTCGGCAAAAGAAATCAAGTTAAGTAATGTTGATCGATACATAGAACAATGCAATACTGCCAAAGATTTGATGAAAAAACCTTTGGAAGTTGTAGTAGAAAATGCAGGGGAAAATATCAATTCAATTTATGAGGACAAAGGTCCCGTTTTAGCTCCTACCGGAAAAGCATTGTATTTCAATAGCAGAAGACCTGCAAATAAATACAGTATTGTAGATATGGATGGCGATAAAAAATATTTTGACGATGCCTATGTAAGCCAATTGGATGAAAATACAAAACAGTGGAATTTGGCAGAACCCTTACCTGGAAATATTAACGACCCCGAATCGCACGATGCGGTAACATCTATTTCTTTCGAGTCGGACCAATTGTATTTATACAAAAATGCAGAGTTTGGAACCAAAGGCGGAGATATTTTTATTTCCTTGCTTAGCCCTTCAGGCAAGTGGGAGACACCAAGTCCAATCAAAGATATAAACACTCCATACTACGAAGGCAGTGCGTTTATTTTACCCGGAGGCGGAACACTTTATTATGTAAGCGAAGAAAAAAGTGGTACCGGGAAGGGCGATATTTGCATGATACAGCGAATCTCAGGAAATGACTGGGAAAAGCCTGTAAATCTTGGTCCTGTTGTAAATAGTAAAGAAGACGAAGCCGGAGTGTACATGGCTCCCGATGGAAAGACATTATTCTTCAGCTCTAAAGGATATAACTCAATGGGTTCGTATGATATATTTAAAACTGTAAATGATAATGGACAGTGGTCTGCTCCAGTAAATGTTGGTTACCCAATCAATACCGTTTGGAGAGATGGTCCAATAACATTCAGTACAGATGGAAAAACCGCTTACATTGCAAGCGACAGAAAGGGCGGAATGGGTGAAACGGATATTTATAGAATAGATTTGAAAAATGTAGAGTTTTTTAAACCATTTAAGCCTATTGTTAAAAAAAGCACCAAACAAGATGTGGCAGGTTTGTCTATTTTAAGTGGATTAGTTATGGATGTAGAGGCTGGGCAAGCGGTTGAAACGGATGTTGTAATTTTTGATGAATATGGAAATAGGATTACTTCCGTAAAATCAAATTTAGACGGAGAATTTACCGTTACGCTTCCTGGAGATAAAAAATACGAGATCCGAATTGATACAAAGCAGCATAAGTCTTTAAAAGAAAGATTCTATCTTCCTGTTGATAAGGAGGTTAACTTTGTTCTAAACAAAGAAGTGCAACTGCATAGAAAATAGTTTCTGCTGAAAAGCCTTATTTTACTCAATTTTATTTCAAAAAAGGAATGTTTTGGTTATATTTAGGTATAACAAAATATGAAGAAGACACACGTTTTATTTTTGATTTGTATTTTATTAGTTGCAATAAATTCACCAATTATAGCTCAGGGCTGTTCGCAATGTAAAATGATTCCTCAATCAAATATGAATACCGGAGGTAGTGTAGCAAGTACATTAAATCCTGCTATTTTGTATTTAATGGCAGTCCCATATTTAATTTTATTTGTAGTATTTAGAAAGCAGATAATTAGTTTGTACAAAACGGTAAGAGCTAAAAGATAGTTTATGGCAGCAAGCACCTCTTATATTCACAAACCTAAAGTTTCTAATAGAGCATTTTGGGATGTAAATTACAATAGCATTGACTATAACAAACATGCCGATTATGTAATTAAAAAAGTGTTTGATTTAGGAACACTTGATGATATAATGGAAGTATTGGTGTGTTATGGTGAAGAGAAAGTGAAAGATGTAATTATTAATGCAGATAGATTGGACAGTGGAGCTATTGAAATGGCATATATAATTTTTGATGTTAAACCCTTAGATTTAAAATGTTATACAAAAAAGTAATTCCTGTAGATGTTTTTGAACTAGCAAAAAAACTGTTAGCCGTTAATGAATTGAAAAAATTCAGACTTTCAGGAGGATTGTCTTTGTCATTGCAGCTAGGGCATCGAAAGGCAGTTGATATCGATTTGTTTGTTGACAATGTATTTGATAAGGTTGCTACTAAGTATGCATTAAAGAAAAAGTTCCCTGACTCATCGTTAGCGGTAGAAAAATTTTTCGGATCTGTATATATTATAAATGGAGTAAAAGTTCACATTTGCAGGGATAATGGTAAGTTTATTCAGCCGGCTATAACAGAGGATGGACTTCGTTTAGCATCTATTCAAGATATTTCTGCTAAGAAAATTTTATCTATAACCGAAAAACCTAATAAACGAGATTTTGTTGATTTGGCTTGTTTGCTAGAAAAGCTTTCCCTTGATGATATTTTGAAAAACTATCAGAAGAAATATGGGTTTGTTGATGTGAGAAATGTATTGTTGGTGTTGATGAAAACCTATTTGGTGGATGAAGAGCAAATGCCCGAAATGATTGATGAAATTTCTTGGACAGAAGTAAAAGAAAAACTAGAAGCCCAAGTAAAAGAATACTTAACACAGCTTAAAAAAGCTAAAAAACAAGAGGTGGAAAAACGTGCTAAGAAAAAAGAGATTGCATAATTTGCAGTTCTTAAATACTTAGTATATTTACTCTTATAAATCGTTCTTTAAACAATTGCTTATCCAGAAAGGTGGAGGGACTGCGCCCTACGAAACCTTGGCAACCCATTTGAATAATGTTGAATTATGAATGTTAAATGCTGAATAAAGAAAAAATCTTTTTATTTGACATTAAAAATTAAACATTCATAATTCAACATTTTCATAGAAGGTGCCAACTCGTTCTCTGTAAAAGGGAAAGATAAGTTGAGACATTTTTTTTGACACAAACAGTTTGTAATAAACTCAAAAATCTCTCTTAGCTAGCGCAGGAGAGATTTTTTTTTAACCTCATACCAGCCTTCTCCTTGAAAAGGAGAAGGGGTAATACTAAAACGAGGCAAAATAATTACTAAAATCAAATATCCTCTCCTTTTTTAAAGAGAGGGTTAGTGTGAGGTAAAATGATAATACATAATAAAAAGAGCTTGCTTGATATTAGAAGAAGTTTGCGAAGAGCTTCAACTAAATCTGAAAACATATTATGGAATGAATTACGCAATTCAAAATTAGGGTTAAAATTTAAGCGTCAACATAGTATTGGGAATTACATTGTTGATTTTTATTGTGCTTCTAAAAATATAGTTGTAGAGCTAGATGGATCACTTCACCATGAAAAGTAACAGAAAATAAAAGATATAGAAAGAGATAATAATTTAGTAGAAATGGGATTTACAGTTGTAAGATTTAGTAACGATGAGGTGGATTATAGTTTGGAGAAAGTATTAATACAAATAAAAAATTATTTATAACCATTCCTTCACACCCTCTCCTTTTTTTAGGAGAGGGCAGGGTGAGGTTTTTTAGATTATGGCAGACATACGTAAAGAATTAGAAAAAAGAGTTTTGGTAATTGATGGAGCTATGGGCTCCTTAATTCAAGGATACAAACTTACCGAGGCAGATTTTCGGGGTGAAAAATTTAAAAATTTTCACAAAGATGTGAAAGGTAATAACGATATGTTGTGTATTACACGACCTGATGTTATTGAAGAAATACACAAGCGATATTTAGAAGCAGGTGCCGATATTATTGAAACCAACAGTTTTAGTGGTACTTCTGTATCTATGGCTGATTACGATATGCAGCCGTATGTATATGAAATGAACTTAGCTGCAGCAAAGGTGGCACGCAAAGCAGCGGATGAATACACGGCTAAGAATCCAGATAAACCAAGGTTTGTAGCTGGTGCAATGGGGCCTACTACTAAGTTGCTCTCTTTGTCACCTGATGTTAGTAATCCTGGTTATCGTGCGCTTACCTATGATGAACTAGTTGCCGCATACAAGGAACAAATTATTGGGCTGATGGACGGTAATGTAGATTTACTTTTGTTTGAAACCATAACTGATACACTTAATACAAAAGCTGGTTTGTTTGCTGCTCAGCAAGCATTTGAAGAGAAAGGCAAGGAATTGCCTTTCATGATTTCAGGTACAATAACCGATGCCAGTGGCAGAACCCTAAGTGGACAAACGATAGAAGCCTTTTTGAATTCGGTATCACATATGCCAATTTTAAGTATTGGCTTGAATTGTGCATTGGGAGCGCAAGAGATGAGACCCTATTTGGAAGAGTTAGCTCAAAAAGCGCCTTTTTATGTGAGTGCTTATCCAAATGCAGGTCTGCCCAATCAGTTTGGTGAGTACGACCAAGATGCCCATACCATGGGGCATTTTGTCGAGGATTTTTTAAAGGCTGGTTTTTTAAATATTGTTGGTGGTTGCTGCGGAACTACTCCCGAGCATATTAAGAAAATTGCTGATTTGGCTGCGAAAGTGCAGCCTCGCAAACGTCCAACTGTAGAGCCTTTTATGCGTTTGAGCGGATTGGAAGCTGTCACGCTTCGTCCCGAAAGTAACTTTATGAATGTAGGGGAACGTACCAACGTTACCGGTTCGCGTAAATTTTTAAAACTGATTAAAGAAAATAAATACGATGAAGCGCTTTCTATTGCTCGTGAGCAAGTGGAGGGCGGTGCGCAAGTGATAGATGTGAACATGGATGAAGGGATGTTGGATGTAGAAGACGCAATGACTAAGTTTTTGAATTTGATTGCTGCTGAGCCTGATATTTCTCGTGTACCTGTAATGATTGATTCGTCTAAGTTTTATGCTATAGAGGCCGGATTGAAATGTTTGCAAGGCAAAGGAATTGTAAATTCTATTTCCTTGAAAGAAGGGGAAGACACATTTATTAAGCAAGCTAAAAAGATTAAACAATACGGTGCCGCAGTAATTGTTATGGCTTTTGATGAGCAAGGGCAAGCAGACACGTTGCAACGTAGAATAGATATTTGTGGGCGAGCCTATAAAATATTAGTAGAAAAAGTAAAGTTCCCTGCACAGGATATAATTTTTGATCCTAATATTTTTCCTGTGGCTACAGGCATGGAAGAGCATCGCAAGAATGCAGTTGATTTTTTTGAGTCAAATAAATGGATTAAGCAAAACTTACCATTGGCAAAGGTTAGCGGGGGTGTAAGCAATGTGTCGTTTTCTTTCAGAGGAAATGATGTGGTGCGTGAAGCTATACACTCTGCTTTTCTGTATCATGCTGTAAAAGCCGGAATGGATATGGGTATTGTGAATCCTTCGCAATTGCAGATATATGACGATATTCCCAAAGAGTTGTTAGAAAGAGTGGAAGATGTGCTGCTAGATAGGAGAGACGATGCAACAGAGCGACTCATCACATTTGCCGAATCATTAAAAGGCACATCTAATCAAAAAGAAGAAAAAACAGAAGAATGGCGAAATGGAACTGTTCAAGAAAGGCTTACGCATTCGCTGGTAAAAGGAATTACAGATTTTATTGATTTAGATATTGAAGAGGCTAGAAAAGAATATTCACGCGCTCTGCATTTAATTGAAGGTCCGTTAATGGATGGTATGAATGTAGTGGGTGATTTGTTTGGAGCAGGAAAAATGTTCTTGCCTCAAGTGGTAAAAAGTGCACGTGTCATGAAGAAGGCTGTAGCTTATTTATTACCGTATTTAGAAGCAGAAAAAACAGAAGCTCAATCAAAGGCAGGAAAGGTGTTGTTAGCTACAGTTAAAGGCGATGTACACGATATTGGGAAAAATATTGTAGGTGTAGTATTGGCCTGTAATAACTATGATATTGTGGACTTGGGTGTAATGGTATCGAGCGATAAAATTTTAGAAGCTGCCAAAAAAGAGCATGTTGATATCATTGGTTTGAGTGGGTTGATTACTCCATCGTTGGATGAAATGGTTCATGTCGCAAAAGAAATGGAGCGTTTGAATATGAATATTCCATTGCTTATTGGAGGAGCAACCACCTCTAAGGTTCATACCGCAGTAAAAATCGAACCTCAATACAAACATCCTGTGGTGCATGTAAATGATGCATCGCGCAGTGTAACGGTGGTGAGTAATTTACTTTCAAAGGATTTGAGAGAGAATTATGTTACTTCTATAAAAGAGGAATACGAACGTGTGCGTGGCTACCATAAAAATGCACAAGGCGAGGCAAAGTTTATTTCGTTGGAGGAAGCCCGCAAAAATAAATTTAAAATTGATTGGAATTCGTATGTGCCTCTAAAACCTAACAAACTCGGTGTGCAGTATTTTAACAATTACTCATTAGCTGAAATAGCTGAATACATTGACTGGACGCCATTTTTCCATAGTTGGGAAATGAAAGGTAGTTATCCTAAAATATTGAAAGATCCAGCTAAGGGCAAGGAAGCTCAAAAATTATTTGATGAAGCTCAAGCCATGCTGAAGAAGATTATTGAGGAAAAATGGCTCACAGCAAATGCGGCAATAGGCATATTCCCAGCAAGTGCACTTGGTGATGATATTGAAGTGTATGATGAAAAAGATGCAACAAAAGTAAAAGCTAAATTCCACACCATCCGCCAGCAAACCCAAAAGCCTGAAGGCCATTACAACATTGCACTAAGCGATTTTATTGCACCACAAACTCCCTCCCTCGGGAGGGTCGGGGAGGGGTTATCCTCCCCAAGGGGGAGGACCAAGGAGGGGGAACACGAGAATGACTATATTGGCTGTTTCGCCCTCACCACAGGCATCGGCATAGACGAAAAAGTAAAACAATTTGAAGCCAATCATGATGATTACAGTGCCATCATGCTAAAAGCCTTAGCAGATAGATTAGCCGAAGCCTTTGCAGAATTAATGCATAAAAAAGTTCGTACCGAAATTTGGGGCTATGCTGCAAACGAAAAATTATCTAGCGAAGAATTAATAAAAGAAAAATACCAAGGCATTCGTCCTGCGCCCGGTTATCCTGCCCAGCCAGACCATACCGAAAAGCCAACCATATTTAATTTGCTGCAAGTAGAAAAAAATTGTGGCATTCATTTAACAGAAAGTATGGCCATGGTTCCTACTGCTGCCGTAAGTGGCTTGTACTTTTCTCATCCTGATGCACATTACATGGCAACAGGCAGAATTGCCAAAGACCAAGTAGAAGATTATGCTAAACGGAAAAATAGGAAGTTGGAAGTGATTGAAAGATGGTTAGGACCAGTGTTGGGGTATTAGTTTGGTATAATAGTTGCTTGTTTTTAATCTAAATAAATACAACTCAAATGAATCTTAAATTAACCCAGTAGGTGCTAAGATTTTCTTAGTACTCTTTCAGTAGCATCTTGCTATGCTTTTTTTATGTAGGCCTCTAGCCTGTTTTTGTAGGCTGTGCTTACTGGTATTTTTTAATTTACAAGAGTTCAAAAATAAATAGTTGTCAATTTGATAACTATTTAGTATTTTTATTCAAATAATTTGCATGAGAATTTTTAGTAAAAGTACGTTAAGAAATTTTTATGAAAAGCATGGAGATAGCAAAGAGCAGCTTTTAACATGGTATAAGGTTACTGCAAAGGCAAATTGGAAGAATTTTAATGAAGTGAAAAAGTATTTTAGTTCGGCAGATTGTATTCGAGATAGTTTGTTGGTGTTTAATATCAAGGGCAATACGTATAGATTGGTAGTTGACTTTAATTTCCGACTGCAATGGGCTTTTGTAGTTTTTGTGGGGACTCATGCCGAATATGATAAAAGAAAAATTTAATTTATAACACTATGAAAACATACTTGAAGGTAATAGAAACAAAAAAAGACTATGAAATAGCATTACGTAAATTTCAGGAGTTATTCCATGCAAAAGCTAACAGCGAATCCGAAAAAGAGGCGAAATTGTTAGCCCTTGTTATTGAGGATTATGAAAATAAAAATATTCCCATTCCTGAACCTGATCCAATTGAAGCAATAAAATTTATGATGGAACAAAGCCAAATGAGCCAGCAAGAGTTGGCGGAAATACTTGGCCACAAAGGCAATGTATCAAAAGTATTAAATAGAAAGAGAAAACTATCTATTGAAATGATTAGAAAAATCAGTCAATATTTACATATACCTGCTGATATTCTTATACAAGATTATAGATTACTAAAAGTTTAGTTGTTATTAGTAAACCCGCAGGCAGCTTAGCTGTCACTGGCATGTGCCTTTGTGCTTAGCCCCATCTCATCCTCGTTTAAAAAAGTGTAAATAGTATGTTAGAATTTATCATTTGCAACGCTGAGCTGCAATATTTTTGATATTGTATTTCTTTCCCACGCACATATAACAAATGTAATGTTTACTAGAAATGAAGTTCAAAATAGTATTATCAATTCCTTTCAATAAGTATTTTGAATTGTTCAATCTATTTTATGATATTCATAGCATAAAATAGCAGTATGCACGCAGGTAAAAATTTTTCGTTTAAAGAAGTAATATTTTGGACAAGAAGAGATTTGTATTTTTTGTCTGTTATGTCTACCATCCCAACAGTTCTCTATGTTTATTTAGATTGGAAATGGCTTTCTATCCCTTGGTTGCCAATCGCTTTGCTGGGTACAGCTGTTGCATTTGTGGTGGGTTTTAAGAATAATGCTTCCTATGATAGAATGTGGGAGGCAAGGCGGGCTTGGGGTGCTATAGTAAACTCTAGCCGTAGTTGGGGAATTATGGTGAAAGACTTTGTTACCAATAAGCATGCAGTAGATAAGTTGTCTGATGCAGATATGCAAAATATTAAAATGCAATTAATAAATAGGCATGTTGCCTGGCTTACAGCGCTTAGGTATCAATTGAGAGAAGCTCGCGCATGGGAGGCTATCTACAAAAAACACAATGCGGAGTACAAAGAAAAGTGGTTTAAAGTTGAGGAGCATAATTCTAAACTAGAAAGTGAATTGTCGAAACATCTTGTTGATGATGAATTTAAGTACGTGCTAACAAAGACAAATAAAGCAGCTCAACTAATTTCGCTTCAATCCAAACATTTGAAAGAATTATTGGACAAAGGTTTAATTGAAGATTTTAGACATATGGAGTTAGAAAAAATGTTGGTGGAGTTCTATAATCAGCAAGGCGTTTCCGAGCGTATCAAGAATTTTCCATACCCGCGCCAATATGCCACCTTGAATTTATATTTTATAAAAATATTTGTGATGCTTGTTCCGCTAGGTATGTTGCAAGAGTTTGAAAAATTAGGCGGTAATTTAATTTGGCTATCTATTCCGTTTAGTGTACTTTCTACTTGGATTTTTACTACCATGGAAAAAATCGGAGAATCTACCGAAAGCCCTTTTGAGGGAAGTGCAAATGATGTTCCAATTACTGCAATTAGTAGAGCCATTGAAATTGATTTGAAAGAAATGTTTGATCAGCAACATATTCCGGCTGCAAAGAAACCGGAGAACAATATTTTAGTTTAAAAAAAATTAAAGGAGAGAACTATGTTTGATAAAATTTTTGAAAACAACAAAAAGTGGATTGCAGATAAATTAGCTATCGATGTTAATTATTTTGATAACCTATCCAAAGGCCAACATCCCGAGTTTCTATATATAGGTTGTTCTGATAGTCGTGTTACTGCTGAAGATTTGATGGGAGTTCAGCCCGGGGAGGTTTTTATACACCGTAATATTGCAAACCTGGTAGTAAGTACAGATAGTAACTTGAATGCTGTAGTTCAATACGCAGTTGAACATTTAAAGGTTAAATATATAATAGTTTGTGGGCATTATGAATGCGGAGGAGTGAAAGCCGCCTTAAACCCTACAGATATGGGACAATTAAACAGTTGGCTGCAAACGCTGCGAGATGTTTATCGTTTTCATCAAGAAGAGTTGGACGCTATTCAAGATACACAACAACGTTTTGATAGATTAGTGGAATTAAATGTCCGTGAACAATGTATTAATATTGTAAAAATTGATCATGTTCAAAAGGCTTGGTATAAAACAGGCTATCCGCAAATCTTTGGATGGGTATTTAATGTGCGAAATGGAGAGATTAAAGATCTGGAGTTGAAAATTGAGGAAGAGTTTGCTTCTATTAGAAGTATTTATGATTTAAAACCAATTTAAAACCATATAAAATGAAAAGAAGTGCGATTGCTGTTTGGCAAGGAACTGGAAAAGAGGGCGCTGGTCATCTTACAACACAAAGTAATGTGTTAAATAAAACACAATATTCGTTCAATACTCGGTTTGCAGAAGGAGTAGGGACAAATCCAGAAGAACTAATAGCGGCTGGACATGCAGGATGCTTTACAATGAAACTTAGTTTCAATTTAAGTGCGGCAGGTTTTGCTCCAAAAAATTTAGAAACTACCTGCGAAATCAATTTGGAGAACGGTAGCATAACTTATTCAAACCTTAAACTGATAGCGCATGTTGATTTAATTGAAGAATCGAAATTTGCTGAATTGGTAAAGGATGCGGAGTTGAATTGCCCCATATCTAAATTGTTGAATACAAAAATTAATGTCGATTATAAATTAAATACGTAAAATGAATATAGCAATTATTGGGTCGGGTAATGTTGGTCTTGCATTGGCAAAAGGTCTTGGAAAGACTTCCCATAATGTTTATTTAGGAGTTCGTGATCAGCAATCTGCAAAAGCTATACATGCAAAACAAGTGTTGGGAAATGTTCCTGTATTGGCAATTTCTGATGCTTGTAAAAATGCAGAGGTTATTATTATTACAACACCTGCCGATTCTGTTGTAGCCTTAATCCCTTATTTAGGTAATGTTTCGGGCAAAGTAATTATAGATGCAACAAATTCTATTCGAACAAAGCCCGAGCCATACCAAACAGCATTTCATGCAATGGTGGGTTTGACAACTAATGCTGAAATTGTTAAGTGCTTTAATTCTACCGGATTTGAGAATATGACAAATCCTATATATAATGACATGGGATTAGATATGTTTTGTGCCGGAAATAGCCTCAAGGCAAAACAGGTAGCTATACAATTATCAAAAGAAATAGGTTTTGAAAATTGTTATGATTTTGGCGGAGATGATAAAGTGGAGTTGCTAGAAAAATTCGCACTTTCCTGGATTAACCTTGCAATTATGCAAGGTCTTGGACGTAATATAGCCTTTAAGGTAATTAAGCGAAACTAAAATTCGAGTGTGCTTTTATTCTTTATACTCTTTGTTTACCTCGTCTAAGGAAGGGAATTGATACGAATTGTCTCCAGTCTTTTTCGCCCATTTTAAGTATTTGCCGGTTCCTTCGCAGGCGTATGCTGTCATGGTGTCTTTAGGAGGCATAGCAGTAAACATGAATTTTTTCCATGTTTTATTTTTTTCCTGTACACAGATTTGTACATCAATTTTTTCGTTACACTCGTTGCGTAATTTTACAGTGTAAGAATCCTTCCATGTTTTACAGTCTGCACAAGGCTCGCCCCATTTCGAATTGTATTTTTTTAAACAATCAGCAAAGTTAATATCTTCTACTGATATGTTTTTGAAAGAATACAGTACCGCAATGATTAAAAGGGTAACGATAGATAGTGTAATTTTTTTCATGACCACTAAAATTAAATTACTATTTACATTTTGTATTGCTCAATATAATTTTTGCCTCTTCGTTACCTAGTCGTTTAGATTTATGCCAATCTTTACAAGCTCCTTCTACGTCTCCTGCTTCTTTTTTAGACCAACCTCTGTTATTATAAGCTTCTGCATTTTTTTCATCCAACTCAATTACTTTGTCGAAATCTTGAATTGCTAAATTGTATTTTTTTAGCTTATTTCTTGCGCTACCTCTACTTAAGTACATGTATTTGTTGTTCGGCTGATTTTCGATTAAAGTAGTATAGTCTTTTTCCGAATTAGTGAAATCGCCTATGGCATTATAACAAAAAGCACGTTGTAAGATTACGTTCAAATCGCCAGGTTTTATTTCTAGTGCTTTATTGTATTGCTCGATTGCCTCTTTGTATTTGGTGTTTTCCTTGTAGTTGTTTCCTTTTTTTAAATAATCTTCGGCAGACTGTGCTTTAAAAGACACTGAAAGCGTAGTTAAAATTAAAGCGATAAATAATGTTTTTGTATTCATAGGGAGATTTTTAGTAGATGTATAACAAGTATTATGCCATATTTATTTTTATTGGTCTTGAAGCGACCTTTCTTCAAAGGGCTGGCTATTTACATATTTAGAGTTTTGAACTAGTCTAATCATGTGTATAATCGCACTCTGAATACCATTTATAGATTTTTCGTCCATTCCCTCTACCGTGATTGGAGATCTTTTGAAAGAGTTTTTAGAGCTGCCAGTACCTTGCTTAAAACTGCGTATTATACAATTCAAGCTGTTTTCTAGACACTTAAATACCACACTGTTTTCGTCTTTTACATAGGTAACGCTAAAAGGGTCTATATCATTCAAATAAGCTTTATCTTCTCTATATACTTTACCATCTTTAAAGCACTTTAAAAATAATTCCCCATTTTTCACATCAAATGAGTAATTTCCTTCCAGTTTTGTGTTCAAATAACGTAGCGTTTCTGTTAGAGAAATGTTTTTTTCTTGTGCACTTAAATTATTGGTATAAAATATGCAGTAAATTATAGAAATTACTAACAGAAATGTAGTAATATGTTTTTTAAAAGGTAAATTTTTATCAACTAAAAAATTACTAAATTGTGCTTCGGTGTTTTTTAACATATGCATTTGTTTAAAGATATAAAAATATATAACAAAAAACTTGCCAACTTTAATCGCCCAAAATTTGGGAGGATAGGTTTGTTTATTTTGTCTTTTTTATTCCTCTCAAATATATCTTTTTCTCAAGATAATTTACAGGTTAACGTAAAATTTTTAATTGATGACGGTAATCTGGATGGTGCATCTATTCGTATTGATAGGAATGGTCAGGAATATAAAGTT
>JAFLBG010000045.1 GCA_017303975.1 Bacteroidota bacterium | reverse complement strand
CAACTCCTCCTCCAATTGGTTCGTTAATTAATAGTCAAAACTTATTACCGATTAAACACGATTCCCCTAATGGTGGTGGATCTTATAAGTATTCATTACCCTCACTTTTAGCGGGCACAGATACTATAATTCGAGTTTGCTCACAAAATGTATTTTACTATGACACCACATCCATCCCAACCATCTCATGGCTTTGGCATTTTGGAGATGGTGTCGGCACATCAACCCTTCAAAATCCAACATACACATATGCAAACCCGGGCTTTTATTCCGCACTTTTTTTATTTTGGTTTACACCTACATACAATGGATTTGACTTTATAGAGATTGAAATTCCGGCAAAAGCAAATTTTACCAGTAACATAGCGTGTGGTACAGCTTCTTTTACAGACCTTACAATCACTACACCAGCATCCCCTGTGACTTCTTGGACATGGGATTTTGGAGATGGATCTCCATATGGAACAACACAAAATCCAACACATTTTTATTCACCTCCCGGTAATTATCCAGTTACATTGTCTGTTACTGCAGGAGGCTGTACTTTTGTTGAGACAAAAACTATTACCGTTGTTCCTTATCCGATTGCCAATTTCAATGCAGTACCTGCATGCGCAGGCTCCCCAGCCGTTTTCACGGACAATTCCACAGGATCAACTACAACTGGCTGGAATTGGAGATTCGGAGATGCAACAAGCTCAGGAGTTAAAAATCCTCTTCATACCTATGCTAGTGGTGGTAATTATTCTGTATCTCTTACTGTTTCAGATGCTAACGGATGTACAAGTAGTATTACTAAAACTATTTCAATAGGAAGCATTGCACCTAACGGATCAATTACCACAAATGGATCATTAAAATTCTGTTATGGGAGTCAAGTCGTTTTAACTGCTCCAACTGGATTGGGCTACCTTTGGTCTAATAATGCAACAACTCAAAGTATTTCAGCCATCCAAAGTGGAGTTTATTCTGTAGCTGTTACTAATACATTGGGGTGTACATCATCACCTCCTACTGTTACTGTCACTGTAAACCCGTTACCAAACAACAGTTTTTATCCCGGTCCTAACAAGCTTTGTAGCGGAAGTACATTTTATGCAAGTGTAAATTCAAGCAGTAATTATTCGTATCAGTGGTATAACTCTGGCGTAGCGATTTCAACAGCAACACTAAGCTCATATAACACTACTAATCTTGGAAATTATTCTGCTATTATCACTGACAAAACTACTGGCTGTAAAGTACCTACAGGAACTGTAAACGTCACTGCAGCGCCTCTACCCACTCCGCCTGTAATTACTGGAACAAACTCCTTTTGCGATGGTGCGGTCGTAACACTAACCGCAACTTCTAGTGGAGGAACAGGTAACTTATCCTACTACTGGAACAATGGCACTCAAGGCAATACATTACAAACAAGCGATGCAGGAACATTCTATGCATACGTTCAAGATGAAAACAATTGTTCAAATTCGGCCTCCATTAAGATAAAGAAGAACCCTGCACCGAATTTGAGTATATTACCGCCCGGCTGTATAAAAAATTGCGGACCTTATACATTACAGGGACCACCGGGATATGCAACCTATATTTGGAAAGATTTTAATGGAAACACCATAGCAAACACCCAAAATACTTTAATAAACAGCAGTGGCTTATATAACCTTATTGTTTCTACTTCATTTGGATGTACAGATACATCCAACAATATGGATATCACCATCAATCCCTTTCCATCAGCTAGTGCGGGAAATAACAAGCAGATTTGCCCAGGAGACAGCACACAACTGCAGGCTACTGCAGGGCCTAATATAATTAGCTACACCTGGGCTCCATCAAGCTCTTTAAATAATGCAAATATTGCCAACCCAATGGCAACACCTGCTTCTACAACCAACTACCAACTTACAGTTACCGACAAAAATGGATGTTCGGCACAGGCCAGCAAAACAGTAACTGTATTTTGTATAAAACCTGTTGTAACGGCTAATACTATAGGTGTATGTAGTGGTACATGCGCTAGCGTAACTGCTATTGGAAGTACAGGAACTCCACCATATCAATACTCTTGGAGCACAGGAACTTCTGGGGCCATACTAAATGTTTGTCCTACTACAACCACTATGTATACAGTAACAATAACAGACACATTAGGATTTACAGGAACGGATACAATGATGGTTATTGTAAATCCGAATATACAATCTATAACTTCTTCTACAAATGCATCTTGCTATAGTAACAACAATGGTTCGGCCTCGGTGTCAATAACCGTTGGAGGAGGCGCATATTCTTATTCCTGGAGCAATGGTGCAACTACAGCTGTAGCGCTTAATTTAAACGCAAATACCTACTCTGTAACCATTACAGATAACAATGGCTGTACCGGAATCAATACTGCTATTATAACAGAACCCAACCCGTTAGTTGGAATTATTGCACCTACACATGCAAGCTGCTTTGGAGGAACAGATGGGGTCGCAACTGTTGCAGCTCTTGGAGGTACAAGTCCTTACTCGTACAGTTGGACAAACAATTCAATAACAGCAACCGCTAGTGGGCTAAGCTTGGGAACCTACTCTGTATCTATAACAGATGCAAACGGTTGTTCAATTGTAGAGTCAATATCAATTACAGAACCTACCCAAATTTCTGTTTCTATCACTACCTTATCTGTAAGTTGTAATGGGACAGCCAGTGGTGGCGCTACGGTGGCATCATCAACTGGCGGAACACCAGGTTACATTTATATTTGGAACAATGGTACTACAACCGTAAATAGCACTGGTTTGGCCGCTGGCAATTACTCTCTCACAGTTATTGACTCTAAAGGTTGTACCATTACACAAGCCATAACAATTACACAACCAAGTTCAATAGCAATAAACGACAACATCGTAGATGTAAAATGTTTTAACGGAACTGACGGAAGCATCACCGTTACTGCACTTGGAGGGCTAGGCAACTACAGCTACACATGGAGCAATGGAGCAACTACCTCCGCTATTACAAACATATTATCCGGAATTTACTCCGTTACTGTAGCTGATGCAAACAATTGTTCCGTTTCTTCTACCTATACAGTCAATCAACCGTCACAGCTTACCTCTACACTTACTTCTTCGAACATAAACTGCTTTATGGCAAACAATGGCTGGGCTTCTGTAATTGCAAACGGAGGAACTGGAAACTATACCTATTTATGGAGTAACAACAATCAAAACGCAACCATAAACTCGTTAGCTGCAAATAACTATTCCGTTACCATCACTGATGCCAAAGGATGTACAAACACACATACCGTTTCTATTACCCAACCTGCAGTACTAGCTATAAATACAGCAATTTCAAATGTAAGTTGCTATGCAGGAAACAACGGAAGTTTAGTCCCTACCGTAACTGGCGGAACACTTGGCTATAACTATTTTTGGAGTAATGGACAAACCACATCTACTCTTTCCAATATCACATTTGGAGCATATTCATTAACTGTTACCGATGCTAACAATTGTAGCACCTCCATAAATTATTCAATTACGCAACCAACACAATTATCTGCAAGTATAAGCTATTCTAATGCATCGTGTTATCAGTCTAACAACGGATATACCTCTGTTAATGCCTCTGGAGGAACAGGAGCCTACACCTATAATTGGAATACAAGTTCTGTATCTCCAACAATTACTGGCCTGAGTCCAAATAATTACTCAGTAGTAATCTCCGATGCAAACGGATGTACAATTACACAAACTGTAACTATTACTGAACCTACAGATATTATTGTTACTGCGAACCCCTCTAACATCAGTTGTTTCGGAGGAAGTAATGTAAACATTACAACAAATACTACTGGTGGAACAGGCTCTTATACCTACAACTGGAGCAATGGACAACAAACCGCTAATATCTCTAATATCATAGCAGGAATTTACTCCTTAACATTAACGGATAGCAATAGTTGCCAAAAAATATCTACATACACTGTCAATCAACCGGCTGCACTCAGCGCCACAATAAGTACATCAAACAGTCTTTGTTATATAGCTAATAACGGAACAGCATCGGTAAATGTATCAGGTGGAACCGCACCTTATTCCTACTTATGGAGTAACAATGGTGTAACGCAATCTGTAAGTGGATTAGCTCCCAACAACTACTCTGTAACTATTACAGATGCCAATGGATGTACATTAATTGAAACAACGATTATTACGGAGCCTACTGCTATTGCAGATAGTACAACGTTTACGAATGTAAGCTGTAACCAAGGAACTGACGGAGCTATATTTACTAAACTTACCGGAGGAGTAATACCGTACTCCTATTTGTGGAATAACAACCAAACTATTGATACACTTTTAAATCTATCGGCAGGTGGCTATACATTAACAACAACCGATGCCAACGGATGTTCACTTATAACGAACTATGTAATTACAGAGCCTACACCACTTACATCAATTATTACGCTCACAAATAATACATGCTACTTGTCTAACGATGCTGCTATAGCTGCAACCGGAGTTGGTGGTGTTGGAAATTACTCTTATTACTGGAGCAACTCGGATATAACAAGCACCATTATTAATCTTGCACAAGGAATATATACACTAACACTTTCAGACAATAATAATTGTACAAGAATAGACACTGTAACTATTACAGAACCCACTCCTATAACAAGTGCTGTAACCACTACTAACGTTAGTTGTTTTGCAGGAACAGATGGCAGTGCATCTGCAACAGCTTCCGGAGGAACAGGCGCACACACATTTAATTGGAGCAACGCTACTCAAGGAACATCTACCGCTAATTTGAACGCAGGAAATTATTCTGTATTAGTTACTGATATTTATGGCTGCTCAACAACAGAGTATTTTACTATAACAGAGCCATTACCAATCAACATTTCTGTTGCAAGCTTTTCGGTAAGTTGTAGTGGAGGTTCGAACGGAACTGCATTAGTTGCATCCTCATCGGGTGGAACGCCAGCATACACCTATGTTTGGACAAACGGATCTACAACTATAAACACAACAGGACTAGCAGCAGGTAATTACTCACTACAAGTAACGGATGCGAAAGGTTGTACATATGTGCAATCGGTATCTATTTCACAACCGGCATCAATCGTATTAAATAATAGCCAATCGGAAGTAAGCTGCTTTTCGGGATCAGACGGAAGCATTACAGTAACAGCATTAGGAGGCACCGGCAATTATAATTACAGTTGGAGTAACACTGAAACTACAAGTAACATAACAGGGTTGCAAGCAGGGTCTTATACACTTACTGTCTCTGATAATAATAGCTGTAATTTAGTCGTTAGTTACTTAATTACACAACCAACACAACTTACAAGCATAATTACATCTTCGAATAGTGCGTGTAATTTACTTGATAATGGGACTGCATCCGTTGTTGCAGGCGGAGGAACAGGTGCATACACCTACAGTTGGAGCAACAATCAACAAACATCTTCCGTAAATAGCTTATCACCTGCAACCTATACAGTAGTGATTACAGATGCCAACGCATGTATAAGCACCGCCACTGTTACCATCACAGAGCCATCTGCGATTACACTTTCTGTTACTTCAATTCAAAAAAGTTGCCAAAACGCAACCAATGGATCTATTAGTGTAATTGCAGGAGGTGGAACACCAGGATATTCCTACCTATGGAACAACCTAGTTGCATCTTCCTCTATTGGCAATATAACTGCAGGAACATACACCATATTAGTAACGGATAATAACGGTTGTACGTTTGATACGGCTTATACTGTTGTATCTGTGGCAAAGCCAACAGCTACATTTGCAATCAGCGATTCGGCAGGGTGTGGAATAGTTTGTACTACATTAAAAAATACAACAGCAAATACAACTTCGGCTTGGAGTATGAGCAATGGAGCAACATCTACAAATGACACGATAAACATATGCTTTACCGATACCGGTCTTTTCTCCATTCAACTTATTGTAACAGATACAAATGGCTGTGTGGATAGTTTAATAAAACAAAATAGTATTGTTGTACATCCTATTCCGGTAGCCGACTACAGTGTAACACCGCAACCAACAACAATTGTCAATTCATCCATTTTATTTACCAACTTATCTTCCAATGCCACATCTTATTTCTGGAATTTTGGCGACAATTCACCATTTCAAACTGGAGTGAATCCATTATATACTTACGATGATACCGGTCGGTACGAAACTACATTGATTGCAGAAAACATGTTTGGATGTAGGGATACTGCCAATAAAACAGTAATCATTGGAGCTGATTTTGTATTTTATATCCCTAATGCATTTACTCCAAATGGCGATGACAAAAACAATTTGTTTTTTCCTGTTGTAATTGGAGCCGTTAAATTCGAAATGTGGATTTACGACAGATGGGGATTACAAATTTGGCATAGTACCGATCCTAAGCAGGGATGGAATGGAAAACGAGATGGACACGACAATCCTGTGCAACAAGATGTTTATGTGTGGTTAATTAAAATAACTGACGAGTTTGGAATAAAACACAAACACATTGGTCACGTTAGCGTTATTCGATAATTATTATCTCTTTATATTCAATCGATTAAGAGCCTCTCTGTATTTTGTAGCATACACTTGGTGCTGTTCGTATGTTTTTGCGAAATAATGTCTGCCCGACAAATCTTCTTTTGCACACATAAATAAATAATCATTGTGCTGATAATTTAATACTGCATCTAAGGAAGATACTTCCGGAAATCCAATTGGCCCAGGTGGCAAACCCTTGTATTTATAAGTATTGTAAGGCGAATCAATTTCTTTATCAGCATTCAGCACTCTGTTAATAGTAAAGTCTCCTACAGCATAAATTACAGTTGGATCAGACTGCAACAACATTCCTTTTTCTAATCTATTTATATACAAGCCGGCAATTATGGGCTTTTCGTCATTAAATCGCCATTGCTCTCCTTGCACAATAGAAGCTAATACAGCAACCTCTGTTTGCGACAGCTGCAACTTTCGTGCTTTTGCCTTTCGCTCTTCTGTCCAAAACGTTCTATACTCTTTTGCCATTCTCTCCAAAAATTCATCTACAGAAGTGTTCCAATAAAACTCATAGGTATTAGGAATAAACAATGCTGAAAAATTATCTTTTGTAAATCCATATTTACTTATATATCCCGAGTCGTTAAACTTTTGCTTCATCTCTAGCGAATCGGCCTCTAGTCGATTACACACACGTGTTATCAATTGTTCGGGAGTTCTAAGTCCGGCAAAATTAATAAATACAGGCTCTTGAATACCTGCTCGTAAAATATTAATGAGTTCGTTATTTCCCATACGAGCCAATAGCCTATATTTTCCGGGCTTTACAGCGGCAGTATATTTCTTTTTATTCGCTAGCCATACAAAACTCTTTTTATTTATAATAATTTTATTATCAAACAGCAAATTAACCACATCATCAAACGTAGCTCCGGTTTTTATATATATAAATTGCGATTTTTTTGTGCCTAACGAAACATTGGGTTTGTAAATTACCCAATACACCAATACACCAGTAATTGCAGATGATAAACCAACTACAACAATCAATCCGAGTATAATTTTTTTAAAAATACTTTTAATTTTTTTTGCCACCCGCTATTCAATATTTAGCATACAAGATATTTACTTTAGGGTAAAAAGAGTAGATTTACTGCAAATTATTTTCACCCCATTGAAAAAACTTGATTGGTATATATTAAGAACGTTTTTAGGCACCTTTTTTTTCTCCATCGCCTTAATTATTATAATTGTAATTGTTTTTGATATATCTGAAAAGATCGAAGACTTTGTTACCAATAAACCTTCGTTTGAGCAAATAGTAAAATTCTACCTAAACTTTATCCCATATTTTGTAAATATGTTTAGCCCACTATTTACATTTATTGCTGTTATTTTTTTTACATCACGATTGGCAACACGCACAGAAGTAATAGCCATTTTAAGCAGCGGTGTAAGTTTCTATAGATTTTTGTATCCTTATTTTTTAGGTGCGTTGGTTTTAGCAATATTGTCGGTATATCTAAACAACTCGGTTATTCCTCATGCCAATAAAAAGAGACTTGATTTTGAAAACAAATATATATTTAGCCCATACAGAAATAAAGAAATAAACATACACCGACAAATTTTGCCTGGCACATTTATTTACATGGAACGATACAACAACCAAGATAATATTGGGTATAAATTCTCGTTGGAAAAACTCGATAAAGGAAAACTATACTATAAATTACTATCGGAGCAAATAAAATGGGACAGCTCTATAAACAAGTGGAGTATACTGGATTACCACGAACGCTACCTTACAAGCAAAGGAGAAATTATAAAACGAGGTGCAAGAATAGACACTACCTACAACTTTACTCCTGCCGATTTTTCGAGACGAGTAACGAATGTAGAAACAATGAATTTTACAGAACTTAACACATTTATAGAAGAGGAAAAAATTAAAGGTGCTAGTAAAATTGAATTTTATGAGGTAGAAAAATACAAACGCTTTGCAAATCCATTTTCCACTTTTATTCTTACTCTCATAGGCGTGTCACTAGCAAGCCGCAAAGTGCGTGGCGGAACAGGATTGCATCTTGGATTAGGGTTACTAATTGCATTTTCGTATATCTTATTCATGCAGGTATCGCATGTATTTGCTCAAAACGGGGTATTGCCGGCATATATAGCCGTATGGATTCCGAATATTTTATATTCCTTTCTAGCAGCCTTTTTTGTAACACGCGCACAGAAATAACAATACCCAAACACCCATACGAGATATGGGTATATAATTATCATAGAAACAATTTTAAACCCAATTTTTAGCTAGCAATTGAATAATCACCCGCATATATTTTGCGCTAATTAAAAAGCACACTATCTGTCTTAATTAAAGCAAACACAATTTAGGGTTAATAGAACCAACTAAAAATACACGCACAGTTAATCTGTATAAAAAGAAGAAACCCAACTTCGAAATATTTCGAAGTTGGGTTTCTTCTTTTTATACTAACTATATTCTTAACTATAAATGCCACATATCATGTTCGAACTCGAATATCTCTTCTTTAATTCTCTCTGCCTCTAACAAAGCATCCAAACCTGTTTTGTATTGATTGATTGTTCTATCATAAACATTACTCTCCTTAATTATATAACTTCCAAATTGTCTCTTCCAAAAAATATCTTCCAAAGTTCTTCTTTCTGATTCATTACCTCTGTTATAAACTTCTGCATTCGCAAAAACAGGTCTTGCCTCTGGATAATAAATCCAAAACAATCGTTGATATCCTTGCACCTCACCAGATTCACTAGTTTTTTCCATCATCGGGGCTATACCAACAATTCTAACATCCATTACAGAACGTTGTTTATCAAAAAACCAATCTTCTTTTATACAATATTGAATTATCTTGCTTGATTCTAAAGGAATCTGAACAGGTGTCGCAACCATATTACCAGTTCCATCATCAATGTAGTTTGTATCTAACTTGATAAAAAGGCCCTCAATCTCAGACTTGGTCATTGGAGCTTTAAACTCATCGTCTGTAACGGGATTAGCGTATGCAGTAAGCTGACCAGTAGTTAATGCCGATTTAATAACATCAAATAAATTTTTCCTGTCATTAATCGGATCAGTAGGATAATATAATTGGTGATTGATTTTCTCTCGTAAATCAATAATTCTCCAAATACGTTTGCTCCACAATACATCGGCCTCACGCAAAGGAGTATAAGGAATAAATTTCTTCTTAGGAGTGTGTTCCTTTATACAAACGCCATCTAATACGTTTTGAGAAAAGGACGCCAAACAAATTACTACTAGTAATGTTGTTGTTATAAAAATTTGTCTTTTCATATGTACCTCCTTAATTAGATTTATAATTATTGCACCTTAAGATTAATACCACCTATTTTTCTTGTTGTTCCTGCTACATTGGCCTTAACTGATTCAAAAAACAGCTTTGTTCCTGGAGGCACACTTTTCAAAACAGTCATCATCTCAGTAGTAAGCTTGCTACTTTTTGACTCTAATGTCATTAATTGCCCTTTATAATTTAACGAAAGACCAAACTCTGTAATAGTTGCTGGAAGATCAAAATCAAAATTTTCCAATTTAGCAATCATAGTTGATGCTGATAATAATTCTGACTTTTTAACAATATCACCATCACGTTTACCCACAATCATTGCAATAGGGTTAGGAACGGTCTTTATACGAAACTTAAAACTTCCCATTGATTTAGATGTACTTCCAAACTTAGCCATTACATTTATAGTCGCTTCTCCAGCAGTAGTAACACGAACAGTGTATTTACCTTTACTACCTGAAATTGTACAATTAGAGCCACTTGGAGCTAATTGCTCAGGAGAAACACCAGCAGCCGTAATAGATACAGGATTATCAACCCCAATATAAAACACATTCATCTTATCAGGAGAAACAGCCGCAGCGGGTTTCGCAACCATGTACTCAGAACTGAAAGGATAATAGCTAAATCCTCCTCCTGGCTTCTCAACTTGTATAACCCCAGACCATTTCTGCAAGCCTTCGCCACCGGTAGCTTTTACATATTTACCCATACCGCCCTCAACTGTAAGAACAGTTGTATCCGCATTTACCAGTGGATTAGCATCTTCTCCTTTTTTTGTGGTATCAATTGCCCCAACAATAATTTTAGGGTTTTGAGTAGAGTTAAACGCTACCAACAACACATCTGCCTTGTAGTCATCGCCTGCTAAAATGTAACTAGATGGTGCGATAACTTTTGCTGTAAGTTTATCAAAAGTAAAGTCTTTGCCTTTTACTGCTAAAAACAACTCCGTTAGAACATCAGCCTCGGCATTTCTAACATCATTCTGCATTTTAGATAAATTAGTAATTACGGCAGCTAAAGGTAAATGATAAAAGTTGCCTGACTCCCAAGACTCTTTTACACCGTTAACTACTCCGAAGTCTGGTGTTTCTAATCCAATTTTACCTTCCATCTCTTTTTTCTTTCCAGGCAAAAATAATTTTTCATCATTAAATAGTTGCAATAAACCGGAACGTAAATCAGCTATACGCTTTTTCAAGGCGGTTGCTGTCAAGTCTCCCTCAATTGGTTTTGATGGCTCAGGTCCAATTAAAACACGCGTAGGTTCATCGTAATTATCTTTACTCTCAACATTTTTCAGTTTTGTGGTATCCGCTACTTCCTTTGGTTTTTTATCTGTAACAGCAATAAGATTCTTCTTCATGTCGTCAATATAACGAACCAAATCCCCTGCTAATTTTTTAGTAGTCATTGCCCTGTCATAATAAGGCTGAGTTTTTGCCTTATCTTTCTCCAATGCAGCTTTGAAGTCTGTATAGGTTTTTTCGTTCTTTTTTTCAAAGTTAGCATTGGTTCTTTCCAAGCCACCATTAACAATGATAAAAGCATCCAAAATATCCTTAGAAACGTTCATCGCAAGCAAGGCCGTCAATACTAGGTACATCATACCAATCATCTTCTGCCTTGGGGTTTCTTTACCACCTGCCATATACTAAATAGTTGTTATTGGGTTTATATTAAGATTAATTGGGCTACTATTTTTTATAATTTAAAGCAGTAAGCATGTTTCCGTAAACAGTGTTTAAAGCCTCTAAATTACTTGTTAATTGAGCTATCTCATTTTTGTATCGCTTTGTATCTTCTACAGATTCATGTAAGTTTTTCATTAAAGATTCTATACCGCTATATAACTGTGATGTAGCTTTTAAATGGTCGTTAGATCCTTGCAATTGCAATTCATACGATGCGTTTAAAGAAGATAAATTTTGAGAAACTTTTTGCAATTGTTCTCCATAATTTCTAGCCTCTTCAAAAGAACCTTGATTAGACGCAGAAAAACTTTCTAATGCTTGTGTAGCTTTTGAATATGAGCTTGCCAAATCTTGAGAACTTGACAACACAGCCGAAGATGCTTGGTTGTATGTATTTGATAATGTTTCAACTGACTTAGAAGCACCTTTCATATTGTCAACATATTCACTAGTAGCAGCAGTAGCTTCAGAAATATCTGACAATTTGGTAGCGTTTTCACTTAGGTTACGTAAGCCAGCACCTAAACTCTCAATAAGTTCCGGACCGATCTTAGCTTCTTCTAACATATGATCTAGTTGCTCAGTAACAGATCCTACTTGAGCAGGTTCTTCTTTACTTTCTATTGCATGGGAAGGATCATCTCCATGCATTCCTGCCAATTCAGGATATACCAAGCTCCAATCAACCTCTTCGTGTGGAGGTTCAAATGCCGAGAACGCAAATATAAGCGCCTCAATAGTTAACCCGGCAACCAACATCGGACCTGCACCAGGCCAGTGTTGAATTTTAAACATCGCGCCAACGATTACGATTGCAGCACCAAGGCCATATACTTTGGCCATCATTTTTTTCCAAGCTTTACCGCCTATGAATCCTCCTGCCATAAATTTGTAGGTTTTTTAGTTTATTAATTTATTTGGATTATAAAAAATACTATAGATTATCGTCTTTAGCACGACCAAGATATGTCATCACACATCTAAAGCCCACATAACATTTTGCTGTATCTTGGTATTCGTAGCTACGGGAGCTGGTTTGCATGTAGTAACCAACATCTTTCCAAGAACCGCCTCTTATTACTTTACGCTTTAATACAGTTGGATCATTATCCTGTGCTGCGTACTCGTAGTTAGGGTTTAAGTCATGAGAAAAATCGTATGCAGATTCATCATATGCGTTACTAGTCCATTCTGAAACGTTACCTGCCATGCAATACAAACCATAATCATTCGGATTGTAAGAGAAAATTCTTACCGTATGGAAACCGCCATCATCAATATAGCTACCACGCATAGGCTTAAAGTTACCTAAGAAACAACCTCTTGCATTTCTGATATAAGGACCTCCCCAAGGGTATGGACTTAATGCTAAACCGCCACGAGAAGAATACTCCCATTCTGTTTCGGTTGGTAACCTAAAGTCATTTACAACTGCGCCACCAATAGAATTTAAGTAGCTATTTAACAAATTAGTTCTCCAAACACAAAACGCTTTTGCTTGTTTCCAATTTACACCTACCACCGGATAATCATCGTAAGCAGGATGCCAAAAATACATTTGTGTCATTGGTTCGTTGAATGAGTAAGTAAAATCATGAATCCAAGCCAACGTATCAGGGAACACATTTACTACTTCTTTTATGATAAATACACTTCTATCCAATCCAGAACGACCGTTAACAGTATAAGATCCTTTTCCATTTAAGTATTCTTTCCCGTTTTTGTCTTGCGACTTTTCAGGAATAAATCTGTTTTGCTTTTGAGATGCGGTTTTATAATCAATCCAATAGTACTCATAGTTCAAACGTCTGGTATCAACTTCTCTTCTATTGTAAAAACGCTCTTGTTGAGGTAAATAAAGTGGTTCTAAAACCTCTCTAGATTCTTGTTCGTTCCATTTAATTTTGGCTTCCCAATTAATAAGTGGTGGGTCAATGTCCTGCCCATATTCATCTTGAGCGATTCCGTAGGTTTCTGCATCATTATCTATTAATAACCGATATGCCATAGAATCTCTTACCCAATTAACAAACTGACGGTACTCATTATTAGAAATTTCTGTATCGTCTATATAAAATGCTTGTACAGAAACTGTTTTTTGTTTTGTAGTATGTGCAAACGGAACATCATCATCATCGGGCCCCATTTGAAATGCCCCCATTGGAATAAACAACATTCCGAAAGGATCTGGCTGATACCACTCTTCTCTTCCCTGCACGCCCGTTAACTCACCGTTGCCTTTGTTACCGCAACCGACTACGAATGCGGCAAAACACGCTAGTAAAAGTAACTTTTTCATATGTCCTGTTTATTTTGGGGGTTGTTTGTAATTGTTCTTAAACGCATAAATATAAAAAAAGTTACAAACTTGTTAATAATTTTTTATAAAATTATAGGAAACGTACATTTTGATGACTTGTAGGCTTAGATTTAGTATCTAGCTTAAAGCAGTATCCTAACAATATTTCATGTGAACCAGAGCTGTAGTTCTTTAATGTAGATGTTGTAACATCGTATGAATAACCTATTTTAAAGCTCATTTTGCCCATATCCTTTTGAAAGCCAACCAATGCTACTATTGCGTCTGTTAAACGATAAGAAGCTCCGGCCCAAATCATTCTATTCCATAAAACCAATAAATTTGCATCCAACTGCGTTGAAGAAGCATCTGATTTAACAAATACAGATGGTTTTAAATCGATAGTAGGTGCTACACTCCAATCATAGCCTGCCATTAAATAGTAATGACGCACCATGTCGAATTTATATTTAGGATATTTTGAATCTTTGAAATCTGTTTGCGGCAAGTGCAAGGAAGATATACCAAAATACAACTTGTTGGTTGTGTAATACGCTCCAAAACCTAAGTCAAATGTAGTTTTTGTAACTCCAGCCGCAGGAATAGCTTGATCTAACGCTGCAGGACCATCTGGTGCAATCCAATTACCGCTTAACGATTTTTGCATAGCACCTAATTCTAGACCAACGCCTAATATACCAGGACCTAGCGGTTGATTGAATGAATACGCTAGTTTACCAATAAACGTTTTATCAAAACCTAAATTATCGGAAACAACGGTAAGCCCTACTCCACCGTGCAATGGCTGAACAAAAGCATCTCCGCTAAACAAAATAGTTTTAGGAGCACCTTCAAAACCTGTCCATTGATTACGATAAATCAATGTTGCACAATACGCCTGACTTGTACCTGCATAGCCAGGATTTATGGCAAGTCTATTAAACATATTGTGACTGAATTGTGCATCTTGCTGAGCGAAAGAAAGTGCTGTAAGTGAAGCAAATGCAAGGGTTGTAAAACGTTTTATCATGCTAGTTAATTAACTTTTGAAATAAATATACACATTAACCAATACAGCTAAGATATTAATTTTTAATTACTAAATCAATTTTTGAAAAATATTTTGTTGTGTTTGTTAGACAACCAATTCTAGTTCGATATGCTGTCTATTAAAATAGTTTTTGATAGGTTTGCCACCATCTGTCGGGCATTTCTTCGTTGCAAGCAATCAAATAATCGTTGTACGAGCATGGTACCAAATGATGACGCTCGTATTTCAGTTTTTTATCGGTTGGGTATGGAACTTGCATCCACCATCTGTCCGATTTAGTGCTTTTGAAGAACGAGATTTCATGCTTTGCATTTAAAATTGGCACTCTATATTTGATGAAAGATGTTGTATCTAGCAACGGTTGGTCATTCTTACGACTATAAAATCCATCTATAAAACACCAAATCATTTGAGCTACCAAATGTGCTGTTACTTCGCGTTTATCAACAGTTGGATTGTATTCAAAAAAACCAATAGAAGAAAGTTTGTCGTTCATACCTGCATACCATGCCAATTGACAGGCCTCTTCTCCATAAAAACCATTTGGTGTTGCATTCTTACAACCAGGAGCATCGCTATATCGAATGGATGACAAATCAAAGCTAATTACATCCGAATTTCTGATAATTGGCTCTATGGATTCGATATTTGCACGTATTTCGCCCAATCGATAGGTATCGAAATAGAGTTTATTCATAAGCTCAAGTATACGCTGCTCAACGAAATAAGTTTGGTAGCCAATATTGCTAAAATTAAATAGGTAATTAGGCTGCTGCATGATAATCTTCCCCAAGTAAGTTCTTGAGTTTAACTCGCTTTCCACTTCGCCAATATCAAAATTGGGGTCGATTGCTGTTAAATTTATGGTGTGTCCAATTTTTTCGTACGCTTTGTAAATTGCATACGTTAAATCTTGTCCACCTCCAATAAAAACAGGAAGAATATTATTTTTTATAAGATTGTAAGCTACTTCTGTTACAGCAAAATAGGTGTCGTTTATTTCAAAACCTCTTTTTATGTTTCCAAAATCGGCAATCTTAATTGTATAATTACCGGGGCACAAATCGTACAAATATTTTCGTACTACATTTGCACCTTTGGAAGCGCCTTCATTATTGACAGCGGCTCTATCGTCTTCAATTCCAACAATTGCAATTTGCACATCTTTTAATTCAAAATTGAGGGTTCCGGCTTCGGAATATTTTAGCAATTGATTCCCTAGTCCCGATTGCTTATCGGTACCAAATGCTAAACTATTTACTGGCTCAAGAAAATCTAACCATTCCATGTATAAAAAAATTAAGAATTAAGAATGTTAAATGTGAATAAAAATTATTTTTTGGTTGTCTTTTTTGCTGCTTTGGGTTTAGTTGCCTTTTTTGTGGATGCTTTCTTCTTTGCTGGTTTAGCAGCTTTCGCAGCTTTTGCACCTTTCCCTTTTTTGTCTTCTTTACCGGCTTCTCCGGATTTAATTCCAGCTAAATCTAGACACTGTTGATACGTAAGGTCCGAAGGCTCATGCTCTTTCGGTATTTTAAAAAACTTTTTGCCCACTTGGATACAAGGACCGTAGCGACCGTTCACTACTTTAATAGAAGAATCTTCAGGAAACGCTTTAATCAATTTTTCGTTCTCCTTTTTAATTTTATCCTCTATTAACTGCACCGCTTTCTCGAGTGTAACAAGAAATGGGTCTTCTGTTTTAGGAAGTGTGCAAAACAAATTATCGTACTTTAAATATGGTCCAAAACGCCCTTTAGCAGCAGAAATTTCGATATTTTTGTGCATCCCAATAACACGAGGCAGTTTTGGCATTTTTAATATTTCAACTGCTCTATCGTATTCTATAGCATATGGATCGTCTGTTCTTGGAAGTGAATAAAACACGTTGTTATGCTTTAAATACGGCCCAAAACGACCTATAGCAACTGTAATTTCTTCTCCTTCGTATGTACCTAGTGTTCTTGGTAGTTTAAACAAATCAAGTGCTTGCTCGAACGTAATTGTTTCTAAGCGTTGGTCTTTTCTTAGACTTGCGTATTTTGGTTTTTCTTCTTCGTTATTACCTTCTCCTAATTGAACCATAGGACCGAATCGACCGATTCGAACATAAACATTTTTGCCCGTTTTAGGATCTACACCTAATAATCTTTCTCCGCTTGCGCGCTCGGATGTTTCGGAGGTTTTGGTAACAGTTTTATGGAATGGTTTGTAAAACTCTTGCAACATTTTTCGCCACGAAAGCTTGCCTTCGGCAACTTCATCAAACTCCTCCTCTACTTTGGCCGTAAAGTTGAAATCTAAAATATCCTTAAAATGCAGCATCAAAAAATCTGTTACTACCATTCCTATATCGGTTGGGAATAACTTAGATTTCTCAGCACCTGTATTTTCTGTTCTAACTTCTTGTTTCAACTCGCCAGCCTTTATAGACAATGCATTATAATTTCTCGGAGTGCCTTCTTTATCTTCTTTTACTACATATCCACGCTTTTGAACAGTAGAAATTGTTGGAGCATAAGTAGAAGGACGTCCGATACCTAACTCTTCCAATTTTTTAACCAAACTAGCCTCTGTATAGCGAGGAGGATGGTGGGAAAAGCGTTCGATTGCATTTATTTCAGATGCATTCAACACTTCTCCTACTTTTAAAACCGGCAATAAAGATTCAGTGGTTTCATCGTTTTCATCATCTGTTGATTCGATATAAACCTTTAGGAAACCTTCGAATTTCAGCACTTCGCCTTGTGCAACAAAATTTTCGGTTGCTGTAGATATTTTAATTGTTACGGTTGTTTTCTCTAACTCAGCATCTGCCATTTGAGAAGCAAGCGTTCGTTTCCAAATCAAATCGTACAATCTTATTTCTCGAGTGTCGCCATCAATAGTTTGCTGGTTTAAGTATGTTGGTCGAATAGCTTCGTGGGCTTCTTGCGCACCTTTCGACTTGGTTTTATATTTTCTAGGATTAGAAAATTTTTCGCCATATAGTCGTGTAATTTCATTTTTGGCATTTTCGATAGATTGCTCGGAAAGGTTAACGCTATCGGTACGCATATAGGTTATTTTTCCTTGCTCATATAGCTTTTGAGCTATGGACATAGTTTGCGCAACAGAATAACCAAATTTTCTACTTGCCTCTTGCTGCAAAGTAGATGTTGTAAAAGGTGCAGATGGAGATTTTTTTGCAGGCTTTGTTTCTAAATTAGAAATTGAAAAAGTTGCTGTTCTGCATTTTTCTAAAAAAGTTTTTGCTTCCTCTAATGTTGCAAAACGTTTAGGCAACTCTGCTTTTACTGTAGCTCCGTTTGATGTAGTAAAAATTGCAGCTACCTTATAACTTGAAACGCTTGTAAAATTTATTATTTCTCGCTCTCGTTCAACAATTAATCTAACGGAAACACTTTGCACACGACCTGCTGAAAGGGATGGACGAATTTTTTTCCATAATATTGGAGAAAGCTCAAATCCAACCAATCTATCTAAAATTCTGCGGGCTTGCTGAGCATCAACTAAATTTTGATCTATAACTCTGGGATTTGCAATTGCATCCGTTATTGCTTTTTTTGTTATTTCGTGGTACACAACACGCTTCCTCTTTTTCTCTGGAATATCAAGTGCTTCGGCCAAATGCCAAGAAATAGCTTCTCCTTCTCGATCCTCATCCGTTGCTAACCAAATAATATCTGCTTGTTTTGCTAACTTTTTTAATTCGCTCACTACAGCTTTTTTATCGGGCGAAATTTCGTAGGTGGGTTCAAAATTGTTTTCGATATCAACTCCCATTCCGGCTTTAACCAAATCGCGAATATGTCCAATTGATGATTTTACAACGAATTCTTTTCCCAGAAAACCCTCGATTGTCTTGGCTTTTGCAGGTGACTCAACGATAAATAAATTTTTTGCCATACGGAGTTTTTAGTAATTGTAATTATGCAAAGAAAACAATACTTAATTGAATTTTCCAAATTCTAATTTTTTTTATGCACACGGGGGAAACAAAAACAGGGTTATCGATAGAAAAAATGAATTGAGCGATTTTATTTGATTTGCGTTGAAAAAAAAATCTATATTCGCGCAAAATTTTTAAAACTAACTAAACATGGGATTTGTACAAGAATTTAAAGCCTTTGCAATGCGAGGCAATGTAGTAGACCTAGCGATAGGGGTTGTAATTGGTGGAGCTTTTGGAAAAATAGTAAGCTCATTAATTGATGATGTAATTACTCCTCTGCTGTTAAAACCAGCATTAGAAGCCGCACATATGACTAAACTAGATGAATTAGTTGCACTAGGGACAGTAAAATATGGAACTTTTTTAGCAGCAGTAATTAATTTTATAATTGTGGCTTTCGTTCTTTTTATGATTATAAAAGGCATGAATGCAGCTAAGAAAAAAGAAGAAGAGGCAGCAGTTCCAGCGGCACCTCCGGCTCCTACAAAAGAAGAATTGTTGCTAACAGAAATTAGAGACATACTAGGGAAAAATTCTAAATCCTAAAAAATAAATTCTTAACATAAAATGAGAAAAATTTTATTGCCAATTGTATTGTTGGCTTCGCAGCTGCTATTCTCTCAAGCAGATAGTACTAAACTATGGAAAAAGGGAGGAACTCTATCATTAGGACTAACTCAAGTTTCTTTAACCAACTGGGCGGCAGGGGGACAAAACTCTATAGCTATTGCCAGTTTGGTGGAGCTATTTAGTAATTACAAAAAAGATAAAACTACATGGGATAACAACTTATCTATGGGTTATGGTATCATTAACCAAGATAAGAAGTTGAGAAACGATATGTGGTTTAAGAATGATGATAGATTTCAATTAACTTCCAAATTTGGACACTATGCTTTTAAAAAATGGTACTATTCAGGATTATTAGATTTTAAAACACAATTTACCCCCGGGTACAACGACCCACTTTTACCTGATAGTTTAAAAACCACAATATCTGATTTTTTAGCTCCCGGGTACGGAATTGTTGCACTTGGTATGGATTACAAGACAACCGACTTAACTGTTTTAATAGCTCCGTTAACCGGCAAGTTTACTGTTGTAAATAATCAAACACTTGCTGATGCAGGAGCTTTCGGTGTTGAAAAAGCTGTTTACGATACATCAATCATACCTGTAAAAGTAAAAAATGGAAAACGATTTAGGGGTGAATTTGGAGGGTACATAAAAGCAAAATATGTTAAAGATTTGACCAAAACAATCAGCTTTAAATCAAATTTGGAGTTGTTTTCCAACTATATAACTGATCCATCCAAAATTGATGTATTTTGGGATAACCTACTTACCATAAAAGTAATGAAGTACGTTGCCATTAATTACAATGCAATTATAATTTACGATGACGACATCGCAATTACTGATGTTGATGGGAATACAGGACCAAGAACGCAATTCAAATCGGTTTTGAGCGCTAATTTTTCTTATAAATTCTAAGAGTCATTCGATTTAAATCAATACAAAGGCTATCCAAGTTGGATAGCCTTTTTTTATTAACACTTTTTAAGTGTTGCCATTTTGTCATGTAGCTTATTTTGGGTATTTTTGCACTAGAAAATAAAAGCATGGAAAATAAAATTATTGATGAATCGAGACAAGGGGAAGCTCTTTTATTAAAAACGGAAAGTGCCAATTCCTCCAAAAAACTATTTTTGGAGAGTTATGGCTGTCAAATGAATTTTGCTGACAGTGAAATTGTTGCATCAATACTTACCAAAGAAGGGTATTCTACCACATCTGATTATACCGAAGCGGACTTAATTTTATTAAACACGTGTGCCATTAGAGACAACGCAGAACAGCGTGTGCGAAATAAGTTAAAGCAATTTAATACCCTAAAAAAAAACAATCGCGATTTAAAAATTGGCGTATTGGGTTGTATGGCAGAGCGACTTAAATCTCAGTTTTTGGACGAAGAAAAAATAGTTGATTTAGTGGTAGGTCCTGACGCGTATAGAGATTTACCCGGATTGCTAAATGAAGTTAAAGATGGGAACAAAGCAATAAATGTAGTTTTATCGAAAGAAGAAACCTATTCAGATATTACCCCAGAAAGGCTTGACAGCAATGGTGTTTCGGCATTTATTAGCATTATGCGCGGATGTGATAATATGTGTGCGTTTTGTGTTGTGCCCTTTACGCGCGGCAGAGAGCGCAGCAGAGACCCTCAAAGTATTTTGGAGGAAGCTCATGACTTATTTAACCGTGGATATAGAGAAGTTACGTTACTCGGACAAAACGTTGACTCCTACCTATGGGCAGGTGGAGGATTGAAAAAAGAAATATTAACAGAAACTCAAAAGAAAGCATCGCTTAATTTTGCTCAACTACTAGAAATGGTAGCGCAAGTAAGTCCGGAACTACGAGTACGTTTTTCGACCTCACATCCAAAAGACATGACAGATGAGGTATTGCAAGTAATGGCTAAGTATGAAAACATTTGCAAATACATTCATCTTCCAGTACAATCAGGCAGTAGCAGGATTTTAGAAATGATGAATCGAGGCTATACCCGAGAATGGTATTTAGACAGGATTAATGCAATTTATAAATACATGCCAGACTGTGGTATTTCTACTGATATAATTACAGGTTTTTGTAGCGAAACGGAGGAAGAATTTGAAGAAACAGTTTCACTAATGGAGCAAGTGCAATATGATTTTGCATATATGTTTGCCTATTCTGAAAGACCTAAAACCCTTGCAGAACGAAAGTTTAAGGACGATGTACCGGAAGATGTAAAATTACGAAGGCTCCAAAAAATTGTTGATTTACAACAAAAAAACTCTGGAATTAAAACCAAAAAGGGATTAGGTAAAGTACACAAAGTATTAATTGAAGGATATTCAAAAAAATCGAACGACTTTTTGTACGGTAGAAATACACAAAACTTAGTAGTTGTTTTTCCAAAAGGGAATCATAAAAAAGGGGAATACGTGAATGTACTTGCAACCTCTTGTACTGTGGCTACCCTTATTGGAGAAGTAGTATAAAGAAGTTTTGAATTTTGAGTGTTGAATGTTGAATAGAAAAAATTATGTACAACCAATCAAAAAAAATATTTTATTTATGTCTACTTATTCTCTCACTTTTTTTTGAGAAAATAAGTTTAGCCCAAACAAAGTTTTTAGAAACAGATAGCACATTTCAAGTAAGAGTATGTGATTACTATTCTCTAAATTCTATGGACGTTAAAGATACATCCTTTAAAATACACCCCAAATACCCTGACATTGCATTGTCTTACGACTATGAAAACAGATTGTATGAGAACACGCCATTTTCTTTGGTTTGTAAAAATGGAAAAGATGAATGGATGACTATATATTATTTTGATCGGTATACGGAATTGGATAGCATACTAAAAATAGATTTTGATAAAAAAGGAAAACCTGAAATCGTACTATATTATCGTGAATTTATTCAAGCCACGGGAGCGTCAACTGGAAAATCGGGAATTATAATAATTAACATAGATGATACTCCAAAAGAGCTTTGCCATGTAGTTTCCTATGCTGAAGAAAATCTATCCCATTATAATCAAGTCGGAGGAAAATCTGAATTTAACAAGTGTAGCAGAAAAGTTTCTGTTTCTAGTAAAGGAGTGCAGATAAGTAGGAATAGTACTAAAAATAAACTTAGTGAGTGTACAAATGTACCTGAAGGATTATACGTTTTAACCAATGAAGGATTTAAAAAACAAAAATAATAGTTAAAATATTCGTTTAGATATGACTATTCAAGAAATAAAAAACAGATTTGGAATAATAGGCGGTTCGCCTTTGCTTGAGAGGGCTATTGATATTGCTATGCAAGTAGCACCAACTGATTTGAGCGTTCTTATTACCGGAGAAAGCGGAACAGGAAAAGAAGTTTTCCCTCAAATTGTCCACCAATTAAGCGCTCGGAAACACGGTCCTTACATAGCGGTTAACTGTGGTGCAATACCAGAAGGCACAATTGATTCGGAATTGTTTGGACATGAAAAGGGCTCCTTTACGGGCGCACACGAGGCTAGAAAAGGGTACTTTGAAGTTGCCAACGGAGGCACCATTTTTTTAGACGAGGTTGCCGAAATGCCTTTAGCTACACAGGCAAGACTTTTGCGGGTATTAGAAAGTGGCGAGTTTATGAAAGTAGGTGCTTCTAAAGTTCAAAAAACAGACGTGCGTGTTGTAGCTGCTACTAACGTAAATATTCCTCAAGCAATAGAAAAAAGTAAGTTTCGAGAAGATTTATACTATCGTTTAAATACCGTTCCAATCATAATACCATCGCTTAGAGAACGGAAGCAAGATATTCATTTACTTTTCCGAAAATTTGCAACCGACTTTGCAGCCAAATATAGAATGCCGGTTATAAAACTAGATGGAGAAGCGGAAAGGTTGCTAACAAATTACTACTGGCAGGGAAACGTACGTCAACTAAAAAACATAACAGAACAAATTTCTGTAATAGAAAAGACAAGAGATATCAATGCAGAAACACTTGCACGATACTTACCAAATCACTCTACCAGTCAATTACCCGCGGTTGTAAAACAAGATGGAGCTACAGGCGATTTTAGTGAGCGAGACTTGCTATACAAAGTTCTATTTGACATGAAAAAAGATTTGACCGATTTGAAAAAAATTGTGGTTGATTTAATTGATAATGATGCCAACTTGCAACAAGATTTCAAGCCGGACAACGAACAAATTATAAAAAAGCTGTATCAAGATGTAGGCACGCAAGAGTCTACAACCATTCAACTTGGCTATGGCCAACAGATAATTAAACCCGCTAAAAAAGAAGAAGAAATTTATGCTTCGGAAGTATTGGAAGAAAAACCACTTTCTTTGCAAGAAATTGAAGAAGAAATGATAAAAAAAGCGTTGACCAAACACAAAGGCAGACGAAAAAATGCTGCCAAAGAGCTCGGCATATCGGAGAGAACGCTTTATAGAAAAATTAATGAATACGGAATTAAAGAATAAAATAGAATGTTGAATGATGAATGTTTAATGTTGAGTTCTAGATTAAAATTTAGAATTAAGAATTTAAAATTGGGCTATTCAATTGGCAAGCTATCTTCTATCTTACTTCTTAGCTCTTGTATCCTTATTCTCCATTCCTGCAAGTTGAAGTACAGTTTTTCGGGAGCTACTATTCCTCCGGAAGCGAAGAGCATTTCGGTAAAATATTTTGACAACCAAGCTCCATTAGCAGGCCCCATGTCGAGCCAGCTTTTGACAGAAGCATTGCGCGACATTATTCAAACCCAAACAAGATTGAGTCTTACCGATAAAAATGCAGATCTTGAATTTGAAGGTGCTATTACAGGTTACAGTACAGCTCCGGTAGCCATACAAAGCAACGATCAGGCGGCTTTAAACCGTTTAACAATTACTATTAACGTAAAATATATAAACAAATTTGACGAGTCTAAGAATTTTGAATCTACCTTTACCCGTTTTGCAGATTTTCAAAGTAATGTTAGTTTAGCAGTTGTAGAAAATCAGTTGATACAAGAAATAAACACGCAATTAGTGCAAGATATTTTCAACAGAGCCTTTAATAATTGGTAATGAATACAAAGGTTTTTTTAGATATTATTAAAAACCCATCGGAAACCGCAATAAGCTCCAATACTGCGTTGCTTAATGAGGTTACGGCCGAATTCCCATATTTTCAAACGGCTCATGTTCTCTACCTTAAAAGCCTACAACTAAACAATAGCATTCATTATTCTCATTACTTAAAAAAGGCTACTGCCTATGCCGGAAATAGAAGTTTGCTTTACACGTTTATAAACAAAGATTTAAAAACAACCGAAGCAAAACCGACTAATCCAGCAATAGAAAAAACCTTTGTAAATGAAAGCCCTATTGAAACTCCAGTTGTTAGTGAAGAGCCTAAAACAGAGTCTACAACAACCGAAACTTTAGAAGCAAAAAAAGAAAACAGCACTGCAACAATTGCAGACACACACACTACCCTTGCCGAGGAAAAACCAGAAGAGGTACTAGTAGTAGCAAAATTTACGGTTGAAAGTAAGCCAGAAATTGAGCTAACAACGCAAGCAATTTTAAATCAAGCGATTGCCAACGAAGGCGCTGATAGCAATAAAATTGAAGAAAAAGGTGGTGTGGTTGACATAAAAAAGCTGTCTCCAATTGCAAAAGAAATAATTAGCAACGCTGTTAATGCAAGTATAAAACAGGAAGTAGAAAAAGAAAAATTTGAAGACAAAACGCCTGAAAGTACCGACACTAAAGAAGAAACAGCTAAACAAGAAAATACACCCTCTGTTGAAGAAGAATCCGGAGAGCACAATTTTTTATATTGGCTAAAACAGCCCAAAGCCAAGCAAAAAGAAGAAAAGCTAAAATCCGAATACGAAGACTTGATTGAGCGCTTTATAAAAGAAGAGCCCAAGATATCTAAACGCAGCGCTACATTTTACTCTCCGGTAGATAAAGCCAAGCAAAGTATAACAGAAGATTTTAGCTTTGTAACCGAAACCTTGGCACGAATTTATTTTACACAAGGTGCTTTTGACAAGGCATTAAAAGCATATCAAGCATTAAGTTTGAAATATCCTGAAAAAAAACATACATTTGCTGCCCAGATAGAAGAAATTAGAAAACATATTAACGATTTTAAAATTTAGAAAATGGCAACTCTCTTATCAGTACTGGTTTTTATAGTTTGTATATTACTTATACTAATTGTTTTGGTTCAAAATTCTAAGGGAGGTGGCCTATCTTCCTCTTTTTCATCTTCCAACCAAATTATGGGTGTTAAAAAAACTGCCGATTTTCTAGAAAAATCGACCTGGTTTTTAGCCATTGGCTTGTTAGCACTTTGTTTAGTTTCAGCTATGTTTATTGGAGAATCTACAAGTGTAGCAGCAGAAGAAACTACTACAGAATCTGTAACTAAGAAAAAAATAGAAGAACAATCATTAGGCGCACCTGTTGCACCTACTACTCCTGTTCAAACAGCTCCAGAAACTACTGGAAATCAATAATTTTAGTTTTTTTTCAATTAAAAAAGTTGTGCCATGATGGCATAACTATAGTGTCATCTTTTAAGAAGAGCACGCCTCTTTCTGCAAAAATGTCCATTCTTTTTAGTTTTTGGCTTCTGGCATACTTTATGCTAATTGTGTAATGTAAAATTTTAATGTTTAACCTTTAAATAAATAAGTAATTATGGCAAGTGTAAAAGTAAAACCTCTAGCAGACAGAGTTATTGTAGAAGCTGCAGCAGCTGAAGAAAAATCATCTGGTGGAATCATTATTCCAGATACAGCAAAAGAAAAACCACAAAAAGGAAAAATTATTGCTGTAGGAACCGGTAAAAAAGACGAGCCTTTAACAGTAAAAGTTGGAGATGAAGTTTTATACGGAAAATATGCTGGTACAGAAATTCAGATTGGCGGAAAAGAATATTTGATTATGCGCGAATCGGATATTTTTGCGGTTGTTTAATTTTTGACAAACAACGTAAGTTCAGTTCTATTTAATAAAAACGAAATCAAACAATTTAAAAACAAATAAAAATGGCAAAAGATATCACATTTAACTTAGATGCACGTGATGCTCTAAAACGTGGAGTTGATGCATTAGCTAATGCAGTAAAAGTTACATTAGGTCCAAAAGGAAGAAATGTAATTATTGACAAAAAATTTGGTTCACCGGCAATTACGAAAGACGGTGTAACTGTAGCAAAAGAAATTGAGTTGAAACACCCTATTGAAAATATGGGAGCTCAAATGGTAAAAGAAGTAGCTTCTAAAACCAATGATGTAGCCGGAGACGGAACTACTACTGCTACTGTACTTGCGCAAGCAATTGTAACAGCAGGTTTAAAAAACTTAGCAGCTGGAGCTAATCCAATGGATTTGAAAAGAGGTATCGACAAAGCTGTTGAAGCAGTTGTAGCTGATTTGAAAAAACAATCTAAATCGGTTGGTGACGATACTAAAAAAATTGAACAAGTAGCAACAATTTCTGCTAACAACGATAGTTCAATTGGAGCTTTAATTGCAAGTGCAATGGGCAAAGTAAAAAAAGAAGGTATCATTACAGTTGAAGAATCTAAAGGTATTGAAACATACGTAGATGTAGTAGAAGGTATGCAATTTGACAGAGGTTATATCTCTCCTTATTTCATTACCAATGCTGATTCAATGGAAACAGTATTTGAAAGCCCTTACGTATTGATTTACGACAGAAAAATTTCTAACATACAAGAATTACTTCCAATATTAGAAAAGGCGTTACAATCAGGTAAACCATTATTAATTATTGCAGAAGAAGTAGAAAGCGATGCGTTATCTACACTTGTATTAAACAGAATTAGAGCAGGCTTAAAAGTATGTGCTGTAAAAGCTCCTGGCTTTGGCGACAGAAGAAAAGCAATGTTGGAAGATATTGCAGCGTTAACTGGTGCTACTGTAATTTCTGAAGAAAAAGGATTAAAGTTACAAAGCGCAGAATTATCTTACTTAGGTAAAGCTGAGAAAATAACTATTGACAAAGACAACACTACAATTGTTGGTGGTTCTGGTAAGAAAGCTGATATCACTGCAAGAGTAAATCAAATAAAAGCACAAATAGAAACTACTACATCTGAGTACGACAAAGAAAAATTACAAGAGCGTTTGGCTAAATTAGCCGGTGGTGTTGCGGTTCTTTACGTAGGTGCTGCTACTGAAGTAGAAATGAAAGAGAAAAAAGACAGAGTAGATGATGCATTGCACGCTACAAGAGCTGCAGTAGCCGAAGGTATTATTGCCGGAGGTGGTGTTGCATACATCAGAGCTGTTGAAACACTTGAAAAATTAAAAGGCATCAATGAAGATGAGCAAACAGGTATTGCTATTGTAAAAAGAGCATTAGAAGAGCCATTGCGTCAAATTGTTGCTAATGCAGGTGGAGAAGGTTCTATAGTAGTACAAAAAGTTCGTGAAGGTAAAAACGACTTTGGTTACAATGCAAGAACTGAGAAATACGAAAACTTATTTGCTGCAGGAGTAATTGATCCTACAAAAGTAACACGTGTTGCATTAGAAAACGCTGCATCTATTGCAGGTATGCTATTGACAACTGAGTGTGTACTTTCTGAGCAAAAAGAAGAAAAATCAGAAATGCCTCAAATGCCAGCCGGAATGGGCGGTATGGGCGGAATGATGTAATCTAACTGCTATTACAAAAAATACAAAGAGGCTACCCATTGGGTAGCCTCTTTGGTTATAAAGGATAAGAAAATAATAGGAAATGAGTAACAACAAAAAATTTCCCCAATACAGCAAAAAATGATAGATTGGAGAAGTTTATAGATGAAAAACTTCCTCTATAATTAAGTTAGCTGCAACCCTAAATGACGACAATGAGACGTTACGAGAAAATAATTCTAATCATTTTTGCTGTCGCCTTCGGACTTCAACTCTTAGCCTTTCCAGGCAAAAGTGCATTATTTGCTCTTTCGACTTGGTTGTTATCGTTATCGTATCTTATTGGTGGCTATTGGCTTTTCAATACGAAAGAAAACAAGAATAATGCTCTCTCTATAATATCTGGTGTAGCACTTTCAACTTCATTTTTCTTTTTACCCTACTTGATTTGGCTTAACAAGGACTACTATTACAATTTTCTACCGATTGCGAACGGACTATTGTTTATTGGTTTAGGAATTTATTTATTTCTCAAAAGGAAATCAGAGACAAATTTTCAAAACATCAAATCAATTTTTATACGGTCATTAATTGTTTTGATAGTAACCTCCTTTTTCACTTACACTCCAATATCATTCAAGCCTTATCGAAAAATTGTTTATGTTCTTAATAATGGTCGTGATTATATTCAAAATAATTTACTAATGTTTGATTATACAGAAGAGTGTGAAGATGCGATTAAAAAAGGAGACTACGACAGAGCCATTGAATATGGCTTAAAAGCAAATAAAGCAGGTAAATTGTGGCTTGGAATAGAAGATGAAGCCGCCTCAAATAAAGACAAAGTAAATGATGTATTAAAGGGATTACAAAACGATTCAACCAAGTTACCCGCAAATATTAGCAATCTTCTTAAATCATTTTCAAATGAAAGCGACTTATGGAAAATTAGCGGAACATACAGCAATCTATACAAAGCCTACCAATGCAAAGCGGGTGTCGAGTATGACAACAATAAGTTTGAAGATGCACTAATAAATTACAACATCGCACACAATTATTTAACGGCTTGCGACCACAATTCCAAATATTGGGACGAGGAAAAATCTTGGTCATTAAATAATATCGCATTTTGCTATAAAAATCTCAGCAAGTTCTCATTAGCTGACTCTATTTTCTTAAAAGCAATAGAGAACTATAAAACCGTAAAAGACTCTGTAAGCTCCCCTGTTTTATGAGCCAATCAAAAATAGAAAATTAGCTTAAATATGTTGTAAAAATTCCATCGGAGTTTTATTATTAAGAGATTGGTGTGGTCTTTTAAAATTGTAATCATACATCCA
>JAFLBG010000044.1 GCA_017303975.1 Bacteroidota bacterium | reverse complement strand
AAACTTGTTCACCTCATCATTTATTAAGTAGCTTAATACTGGATGTGTTGGATAATACGATTGAATAATTACTTTTCCTTGTTTATTTTTTCTACCTGCTCTGCCTGCAACCTGCGCAATCATTTGATAGGCTCGTTCATATGACCTAAAGTTTGGAAAATTAAATAGTGAATCGGCATTGGGAATGCCAACCAATGCTACATTATCAAAATCTAACCCCTTAGTTACCATTTGCGTTCCAACCAAAATATCAACGCCACCATCTTCAAAATCTTGAATTATCTTTTGGTAGGAAAATTTAGAACGTGTTGTATCTAAATCCATTCTATCAATTTTAGCATCAGGTAAAAAATGTTGCAATTCTTCTACAATTTTTTCGGTACCAAAACCTAACATTAAAAGCTTGGTGTTACCACAAGCCTCGCACTTAGCTGGCGGCTGCGTTGTATAGCCACAATAATGGCATTTTAACTCGTTTTTATACTTGTGGTAAGTTAGAGACACGTCACATTGCTTGCATTGGGGCACCCAGCCACAGTCGGTACATTCAATAATGGGCACAAAACCTCTTCTGTTTTGAAATAATATTACCTGCTCTTTCTTAGAAAGTGAATTAGTTATCTCATTCAGCAATTCATCGCTAAAAAGCGATTTCATTTTTTTCTTTCTGCTCTCCTCCTTAATATCAACAATAAGTATTTCGGGCAGTTTAACATCTGTAAACCTTTTAAGCAAAGCGGCATAACCATATTTATGTTGCTGTGAATTGTAATAACTCTCTAGACTAGGAGTAGCGCTACCTAACAAAACCTTTGCGTTATGTAGTTTCGCTAAATAAATTGAGGTATCTCTTGCATGATAACGAGGCGCTGGGTCGTATTGCTTGTACGAATGATCATGCTCCTCATCTACAATAATTAATCCCAACTTGCTAAATGGCAAGAACAAGGATGAACGCGCACCTATAATTACATCAAATTGTTTGGGAGAGTTTTCTGTAACTAAACTACGCCACACCTCTACACGTTCGTTGTCGCTATATTTTGAATGATACACTCCTACTCTATCTCCAAATTTTTTTCGAAGCCTATTTATCAATTGCATCGTAAGTGCAATTTCGGGCAATAAATACAACACTTGTTTCCCTTTGGCTATCTGCTCTTCGATTAGTTTAAAATAGACTTCGGTTTTTCCACTGGCTGTAACACCATGCAATAGTGCTACATCTTTGGATTTAAACTGCTCTTTCAATGAGTCGAAAGCCTGTTGCTGCTCAGTTGACAATAGTTTATCTACCTTTTCATTACCGGTATCTACAAAACGACTTACCTCTTGCTGAAAAAGTTTAAATACATTTTTCTCTACCAACTTATCAAGCGCTACCTGATTAGTGTTGGCAGCTTTAAGCAAATCTGTCTTTTTTATTATTTTGTATTTTTCATCGCTATCAATTTTAGACAGTTTTAAATATGTCATTAAAATTTCCAGCTGCTTAAATGCCTTTTTCTCCAACGTTTCGAAAATAGCACGTTGATTCGCTTCATTCTTCGCATACTCAGTAAGCTCTACATACCATTCTAATTTTGGCTTGTAACGCTCCTTTATCTCTTCAAAAAGAAGAACAATGTTTTTATCAGTTAACCTTCGTAAGATAGCATGTACAGGCCTATTGGAAAGCAATTGATAAATTTCGTTAATGGTTAAAATGGAATTTATTTCTAATGCTTCGTAAATAATAAATTCATCGTCACTTAAGAATTCAACTATTTCCTTTTTTCGTATTTCATCAGAAAACAGCTCTTCATTCAATACAACCTTTGTTTCGCTGCTCAATTTAAGTCCGGCAGGCAAAGCGGCATTCATCACGTCACCTTCGCTACACATATAATACTCTGCTATCCAGCTCCACAGCTTACCTTGAAACTCATTTACAATGGGAGATTCATCTACCACATCATCTATATATTTAGCAGTATAATTTACAGGAGCCTGATGGTGTATTTTTTTTATTAAAGCGGTATAGAGTTTATTTCCTCTAAATTGAACAATAACGCGCTTCCCTAAATGTATTTGAGAAATTAATTTTTGAGGAACTCTATAAGTAAAATACTTTGCCAAAGGTATTGGCAATAATACATCTACAAATGTGGCTAGTGGTTCCAATTAAGAAGTAAAGATATGTCTGATAATAACAAAAGTGCTGTCGATGTTCATAATAAGAAGAACCGACAGCTCTTTCATTAGTATCTTAAATTCGAAAACTAAGCCAATACCTTTTTCACTAAATCAGCCGCTTCTTGCAATTCAATTGCAGAAAATACTTTTAAGCCTGACTCATCAATGATTTTTTTGGCTTCTACTGCATTAGTACCTTGCAAACGCACAATAATAGGAACTTTAATAGAACCCATGTTTTTATACGCATCTACAATACCCTGTGCAACGCGGTCGCAGCGAACAATACCGCCAAATATATTTACCAATATAGCTTTTACCTTCTCGTCTTTTGTAATAATTCTAAATGCTTGCTCTACACGGGCTGCATTGGCAGTTCCACCTACATCTAAAAAGTTAGCAGGCTCTCCACCAGATAATTTAATAATGTCCATAGTTGCCATTGCTAAACCGGCTCCGTTTACCATACAGCCAACATTTCCTTCTAATTGCACGTAATTCAAATCAAAGCTTTTTGCTTCTACTTCGGTAGGATCTTCTTCGGTAACATCACGAAGCTTAGCTAAATCCTGATGACGGAACAATCCATTACCATCTAACGTTACTTTAGCATCTACGGCTATGACTTTGTTATCTGAAGTTTTTAATAAAGGATTTATCTCAAATAAAGAAGCGTCAATACCTTCATACGCTTTGTATAGTGAAGAAACAAATTTTATCATCTCCTTCAACGCTTGACCATCCAATCCTAAGTTAAAAGCTATTTTACGAGCTTGAAAATCTCTTAATCCTACTTTAGGATCAATTTCTTCTTTGTGAATTAGATGTGGAGTTTTAGCCGCCACTTCTTCAATCTCCATACCACCTTCGGTAGAATACATAATAATATTTCTACCTTTTGTTCTATCCATCAATACACTCATGTAAAATTCCTTTGTTGGAGTTTCTCCGGGATAATATACATCTTGCGCAATAAGTACTTTATTTACTTTTTTACCCTGTGGACCTGTTTGGCGGGAAACCAAATTCATTCCGATGATTGATGCTGATTTTTCTTTTACTTCATCTAATGTTTTAGCCAATTTAATTCCTCCTCCTTTACCACGGCCTCCTGCATGTATTTGAGCTTTTATTACCCACCAACCTGTTCCAGTCTGCTTCTGTAAGTCTGCAGCAGCTTTTACAGCCTGTTCGGCTGTATCAGCAACAATACCTTCTTGTATAGCTACACCATAGCTTTTTAATATTTCTTTACCTTGATATTCGTGTAAGTTCATAAATTATAGATGTATAAATGTTTGATAGTAAAAATATACTTTTTAGGCTAATAGTAAAATTTATTGTCAGTATTTATTTAAAATCGCTAAAATCTGCTTTCTTTGCCATGTGATTGAAGCCAAAAACATACAAAAAAGATACAATTCGTTACAAATTTTGAAGGGTGTTGATGTTACCATCAAAAAGGGCGAAATTGTATCTATTGTTGGAGCTTCTGGTGCAGGAAAAACGACTCTTTTACAAATATTAGGAACGCTTGACAAAGCGGATGCAGGGCGTATAACCATAAATAATGTAGAAGTAAATACACTTTCCGACAAGAAATTGGCAGCTTTTAGGAACAAAAACATTGGATTTATTTTTCAGTTTCATCAATTATTACCAGAATTTACTGCAATTGAAAATATTTGTATTCCGGCATACATTGGCGGTGTCTCAAAAAAAGATGCGGAACTAAAGGCAATGGAATTACTTAATTTATTAGGACTATCCGACCGAGCTCAACACAAGCCATCCGAATTGTCGGGGGGAGAGCAACAGCGAGTTGCTGTAGCGCGAGCCTTAATAAATTCTCCTGCGGTAGTTTTTGCAGATGAACCCTCCGGAAATCTAGATTCTGCCAATGCAAAAGAACTACATTCGCTCTTTTTTACCTTACGCGAAAAATTCAACCAAACGTTTGTAATTGTTACACACAACGAAGAATTGGCAAACATGGCAGATAGAAAATTAGTGATGAGAGATGGAATAATAATGTAATTGAGAATTGAGAATTTAAAATTAAGAATGTAGAATGAGTGTCGTTCGTTAAGCCTACACAGATATTTCGACAACCTGCTTGTTGAACTTTTGGTTAAAAACATCCTTAAAATAAAAGACATTGAATATAGAATTATGAATTATATTGCATTTTCAACTTTTAATTTAACATTTTTAATTTCGAACTTCGTTCGGTAAAATGGCTGAAAATTTAATAGATATACGAAACCGAAAGGCTTCTTTTGAATATACTTTTCTAGATAAGTTTATTGCAGGAATAAAACTGCAAGGCACGGAAATAAAATCTATTCGCAACAGTCAGGCTGCGATAAATGATGCATTTTGTTCATTTATAAAAGATGAATTATGGGTAATTAACATGCACATTGCCGAATACGACAAGGGCTCGTATGCAAATCACGAACCTAAACGAAATAGAAAATTACTACTCAATAAACAAGAGCTAAAAAAGCTTACCAACAAGCTCAAAGATCAAGGATTAACTATTATTCCGCTAAAACTTTTTATAAACGATAAAGGATTTGCCAAGCTAGAAATAGCGCTGTGCAAAGGAAAAAAGCTCTTTGATAAACGTGACGATATAAAGAAAAGGGACACTGAAAGAGAATTACAAAGAAAATTAAAATAAAAATCCCCCTGCTAAAAAGCAGAGGGATTTTTATTTTAGACTTATCTAAAATACTAGAAGTGTAAGTTCAATGTTAGTTGAGCACTACCACCACCCAAAACACTATTATTGATATCTGTATCAATTATGAAAGATGAACTTCCTGGATTTTCAACTTCAGTTTCTCCTTTAGCTTGAGAAGTTCCATCCCATGCTTCAGAAGTAGTTTTAGTTTTACCACCAGTTGAGAATCCAATACCCCATCCAAACTCACCACCAATAGACATTTTAGGGAAAATAAAATACTCTGCACCAATAAATCCTCTAACACCTAAACCAAATCCCATTTTTTGTTTGTAGGTAAGTATTCTTCCTCCATAAGGAGCATTCAGGTTACCAACACTACTATTACCAACACTTACAGTATAGTTAGTAGATATTGCTTGTGTATTAGTTGCAGTAGTTGAATAATCGTTTCCGTATTCAAACTTAGCACTTCCTGAAGTTAGTCCTATCATACCTTCTCCACCATAAAACCCTTGCAATCTAGTTTTGCCTCTTCTTTTTTCAAGACCAACACCTACACCAAAGAAGGTAGTTCTTGATTTAGCTTTATCTTCTACAACAGGAGCTAAATTTGGAAAAGTTACTGCTGATGTATTAGAAGCATCTGCAATATTAGTTTTTTGTGAAGATGAATTCATACCCAAACGCAATTTTACTCTATAGGCAGTTTTTTCGTCTTTAAACATTTTGCCCATAATCATAAAATTGGTGTTGGTGTATCCAACTGTAGGAGATGTAGATCCAGTAGTAGATAACATTCTTCCTGCATAATTTAAAAATGGAGAAGCGTCAACACTAATTGCCCAATCATTAGCTTCAGGCAAAAAAGGTTCTCCTTTTTTTGATGTAAGATCTTGTGCATAAACACTAGAAATCCCTAGTGCTATGGCAACTGAGAGGATTGATTTTTTCATAAATTGTTGTTTTTGGTTATAAGTGCAAGTTATAAGCTTACCGAACTATTTTTACAACGCCCACAAAGGGATTATTAACACCAACATGTTAATTGTGCACTATTGTTTTTGCTCTAATAAAGGCACAAAGCGGAATTCGCCCAATTCTTGCTTAGTAATTTCCGTATCTGATTTTTTTTGTAACAATGTCATTGTTTGCACATCTCCTGCACCAACTGGAATAACCATCCGGCCTCCTACTTTTAACTGCTTAATCAAATCTTCCGGAATAAAAGGCGCACCAGCGGTAACTATAATTTTATCAAACGGAGCAAAAGCCGGAAGACCTTTGTATCCATCGCCATAAAAGAACTTGGGAGTATAATTTAACGTTGGTAAAAATACTTTTGTTTTATCGTACAATTCTTTTTGTCGTTCTATAGTAAAAACTTTAACTCCCATCTCGCACAAAACAGCCGTTTGATAACCAGAACCAGTTCCTATTTCTAATACTTTTTCTCCTTTCTTTAACTGCAATAGTTCGGTTTGAAAGGCAACTGTGTAGGGCTGCGAAATTGTTTGTCCTGCCCCTATCGGAAAAGCTTTGTCTTCGTATGCAGCATATTCTAAAAATATGGTGTCCATAAACAAATGGCGAGGTATTGTATCTACTGCCTTCAGTACATTTTCATCTACTATACCTTTCCGCCTTAACTCTTCAACAAGTTTCTTTCGTAATCCTTTATGTTTATATGTATCGTTTAGCATGTGTGCAAAGTAAATTTTATTTCATTGGATTGTGAATTGTCTACCAACAAACTTTTCATCATTGGATTGTGAATATATTTTAGACTAGTGCCATAAACTCATTCGAATAGCTGTTTATTTTTAGAGCACAAAACTTAAAGCAATTATGAGTAAGCTAAAAATAGGCGTTATTGGTGCCGGTCATTTAGGTAAAATACATATCAAACTTATTAAAGAAATAGCCAATTATGAATTAGTAGGCTTTTATGATGTGGACGAAAATGCCGTAAGCAAAGTGGTTTCGGAATATGGAGTTACTCATTTTCCAATTGTTGATGATTTAATTGATGCGTGCGATGTGTTAGATATTGTTACCCCTACAATTTTTCATCATCAATATGCTGTTAAAGCGCTAAAAAAAAGCAAACATTTATTTATAGAAAAACCACTAACACATACCTTGATTGAAGGTAAATCGCTCTTAAAATTAGCAAAAGAAGCTAATGTAAAAGTACAAATTGGGCACGTAGAACGATTCAATCCGGCTTTTGTAGCTGCAGTTCCTTACGTTGATAATCCATTATTTATTGAGTCGCACAGACTAGCTCAATTTAATCCCAGGGGAACCGATGTGTCTGTGGTGTTAGATTTAATGATACACGATATTGATATTATTTTAAGCTTAGTGAAAGCAAATATTAAACGAATAAGTGCTAGTGGTGTAGCTGTTGTTAGCGAAACGCCCGATATTGCTAATGTTCGCTTGGAATTTGACAATGGTTGTGTTGCCAATCTTACAGCAAGCAGATTATCGATGAAAAACATGAGAAAAACTCGTCTTTTTCAAAAAGATGCTTATTTATCTATCGATTTTTTAGAAAAAACAACCGATATTATTCGATTAAAGAAATTGGAAGGAGAGGCAGACCCACTTGCAATAACAATAGATTTGCCTAACAACAGAGGTGTAAAACAAATATATTTTGAAAAACCAGAGTGCAAAGAAATAAATGCCATAAAAGAAGAGCTAACAGCACTTGCTTATGCAATAAATAACGACACGCAAACAGCTGTAACCATTGAGGATGGATATAAAGCACTCGATATTGCATTCAAAATAATAGAAAAATTGAATTTAACATCTGATTTTGTAACCAACGATACAATATCTAATTAATTTTGCCGTTAGCTAGAGGTTGATGAAAAATTACTTTTTTTTATTATTTGTATGTGTTGTGGGTATATCTTGCTCTAAGCTCAATAAAGATGAGCCTATACCCTGTTATATACGAATAAATACTATTAATTTACTTACCAATTACCCAAGCCAAGGCAGCAGTACTAATAAGTTTACTGATGCATGGGTATATGTTGACGATAAAATTATAGGCATTTTTGAACTCCCTGTTGTATTTCCGGTAATTGCTACTGAAGGTATTCACGAGATAAAAATACGTGCCGGTATAAAAAATAACGGGGTAAATAATACACGAGTTGTTTACCCTGTGTGCGACTATTATACCACTAACACCTATTTATTTACAGATAGCGTTATTGTTCTTAATCCTACGGTTACTTATTTCCCAACAACCACATTCAAATGGCTGGAAGATTTTGAAGGTGCATCTTTAAGTTTTACAAAAGCTGCAAGTAGCGATACTATTATAAAAGCAGGCACCTCAGAGGTTTTTGAAGGCTTAAAAAGCGGACTAGTAGAACTTGGCGCAAACGATAATTATTTTGAAGCCATATCCAACCAAAGCTACAGCCTGCCTGCCTCAGGACGCCCCGTATATTTAGAATTTAACTACCACGCTACTCAAAGTTTTGAAGTTGGGGTGTATGTTAATAACGCTAGCATACAAGCATCTGCCATTGTACTAAACCCAACGGAAAGTTGGAACAAAATGTATTTACATCTTACTCCAATTATTAGCAGTAGTAATTATACCGGCCCATTTAAGATATACTTTAAGATTAATAAAAGCACTAGTGATGGAGCTAAGCTATTGTTGGATAACATAAAATTAGTTCACTCGTAGTGATTACACGCATGAATAAAACCATACAAATAATAAAATATTTAGTAAGCGATTTTATTGCTGCGGCATTTGCTTGGACACTGTTTCATATATACAGAAAAACATATATCGAGCCCGAAAAATTTGGGCTTGAAATACCACTAAATTTTGACAAAAAATTCTGGATAAGCTTATTTATTATTTCTTTTTCTTGGATTTTGTTGTACTACCTAGTTGGCTCCTATCGCACTATATACAGGAAGTCTAGATTAAAAGAGATGGGACAAACAATAGTTACATCTCTTATTGGAGTTGTAATTATTTTTTTCATGTTATTATTAGATGATGAAGTTGTTTCCTATAAAACATATTACAGGTCTTTTGTAACATTGCTAAGCTTACACCTACTATTTACAATTCTTTTAAGATTAATACTTACCACTCGAACAAACCATAAGCTTCAGAATAGAGTTATCGGATTCAACACCTTATTGATTGGTAGCAACGAAAATGCATGGAAATTATTTAATGAATTGGAGTCTCAACCTAAATCTGCAGGAAATAAATTTATTGGATTTATTCACATTGACAATAAAAATGGGTTTTCTAGCCATTTAAAAGAGAAACTACCGCATTTAGGAGAACTGAACGATGTACACAGAATTATAAATGAATATGCGGTAGAAGAAGTAATTATCGCGCTTGAATCATCAGAGCATGATAATATTGGTAAAATAATAAACGAAGTAGATGATGCAGGCGTTATTATCAAAATAATTCCTGATATGTACGATATCCTTTCTGGAACGGTGAAAATGAACTCCATTTTTGGCGCACCACTTATTGAAATATCAAGGGAAATAATGCCTGTATGGCAACAGTCTGCAAAAAGATTGTTTGATGTTACATTCTCTTTACTAGTTTTAATTATTGGATTCCCGTTTTACTTAATTATTGCCATTCTCGTTAAAACATCTTCTAAAGGACCTATCTTTTATAGTCACGAACGGATTGGTATACATGGCAAACCGTTTATGATACTAAAATTTAGATCGATGTATGTAGATGCCGAAAAAATGGGACCGGCACTATCAAGTAAAAACGATTCTCGCATTACACCTTTCGGAAAATTTATGCGAAAAAGCCGTATTGATGAGCTTCCGCAATTTTTAAACGTTTTAAAGGGAGACATGTCTATAGTGGGCCCACGACCAGAAAGACAATATTACATTGACTTAATAACTAAAAAAGCCCCTCATTATAAGCACTTACACAAAGTACGCCCTGGCATTACATCGTGGGGGCAAGTAAAATATGGATATGCCGAAAATGTAGATGAAATGGTAATGCGCTTAAAATATGATTTAATTTACATCGAAGACATGTCGTTGTATGTAGATATAAAAATTTTGATTTACACCATTCTTATTGTTCTACAGGGAAGAGGGAAATAATTTTTATCCTTCCACCTTGCTTTTTACTAGATACATTTCCTTTAATTTTTCCATACAATAATCAATCTCTTGTTTAGTATTATACTTGCTAAACGAGAAACGCACAGAAGGTCTTTCCATATCAGATTTAACACCTCTTAACACGTGAGAGCCTTGATTGCTACCAGATGAACAGGCACTACCACCTGATGCTGCAATACCTGCAATATCTAAGTTAAATAGCATCATTTCGGCAACATCAGATTTGGGCAACAATACATTTAAAACTGTGTACAAACATTCGCCTTTTGCATCTCCATTAAATTCAACACCCGGAATATTTTTTTCTAACTCCTCAATCATATATTTTTTTAATCCTAAAATGTGTTGCTGATGTTCTTGCATCTCACTAAAACATATTTCTAGCGCTTTGGCTAATCCAATGATACCGTACAAATTTTCTGTACCACCACGCATATTGCGCTCTTGTGCTCCACCGTGTATGTAAGGATTTATTTTAATTGCATGATTTATATACAAAAAACCAACTCCCTTTGGTCCGTGAAATTTATGAGCTGCGCACGTAACAAAATGCACATTTATCTTACTTAAATCCATTGCATAATGCCCCATTGTTTGTACCGTATCGCAATGGAAAATAGCGTTGTGTTTTTTACAAATTTCGCCAACTTGCTCAATTGGGAGAAGGTTACCTATTTCGTTATTTGCATGCATTAAGGAAACAAACGAGCGCTCGTTTGTTCCAAGCAATTCGTCTAAATGAGTTAAATCAATGTGTCCGGCAGGTGTTAAATTAACAAGACTTAATTTTATTTTTCCAGAGTGTTCCAAAGCTTCCAGAGTGTGCAATACAGCATGATGCTCTAATTTACTAGTAATGGCATGTTTAATCTGCAAATCGGCAATGGTACACTTTATGGCAGTATTATTAGCCTCTGTACCACCTGATGTAAAAAATATTTCTGCCGGTGTAACATGCAGTAGCTTGGCAACTGTTTTCCTGGCATTTTCAATAGCAGTGCGCGTTTGTCTGCCAAAGGAATGAATTGATGAGGGATTCCCAAAATAATCCTTCATAAATGGAATCATTGCATCCAAAACATGAGGATCTAGTGGTGTTGTGGCGGCATTATCTAAATATACTTTCATCTATCGTATAGTATTATTAAATTGAATTAAGTGACTAGTATTTATAACTTCTCACGAATATCAGGCATTGCATTGTCCAACTATTAATTAATTGATGCCCACCACACTACTTACTAATTCTTTATCTGTTGTTGCTTAATAATTTCTCTTATATCTAGTATTATTTTTTTTGCTAAATTCTCTGCCGTAGTTTCCGATTCACTTTCGGAGTATATACGTATAATTGGCTCTGTATTTGACCTGCGCAGGTGTACCCACTCTTTATTAAATTCAATTTTTAATCCATCAATAGTACTAACAGGTTGTTTTTTGTATTTCTCTTGTATGCCCGCTAAAATACTATCTACATTTATTTCCGGAGTAAGCTCTATTTTGTTTTTAGAAATATGGTAATTTGGATAGGTAGACCGCAGCATGGAACAGGTTTTACCATACTTTGCCAAATGTGTTAAAAACAGCGCTATTCCAACCAACGCATCTCGTCCGTAATGTAGTTCGGGCAAAATAATTCCACCATTACCTTCGCCCCCTATTACAGCTTTTGTTTCTTTCATTTTTTTAACAACGTTCACTTCGCCCACAGCTGCCGCAGTATAAGTACCTCCGGCTTTTTCTGTAATATCGCGCAATGCCCGAGTAGACGATAGATTTGAAACAGAATTCCCCTTTTTATTGTTTTTCAAAACATAATCCGCTACAGCTACCAATGTATATTCCTCACCAAACATTTCTCCATCTTCGCAAACAAGCGCCAATCTATCTACATCAGGGTCAACCACAATTCCTAAGTTGGCTTTATTCTTTACAACAGCTTTAGCTATATCTCGCAAATTTTCGGGTAAAGGCTCCGGATTGTGCGGAAAATTACCGTTAGGCTCACAATATAATTGAACAATATCATCTACACCCAACGCATTTAAAAGCAAGGGAACAATAATACCTCCGGAGGAGTTTACACAATCAATAACAACTTTAAATTTTCTTGCCCTAATTGCTTCTACATCAACTAATGGTAGCGCTAGTATTTTTGAAATATGCTTCTGAAAATAAGTATCATTTTTCTTTAACTTACCCAACAAGTTTACTTCCGAAAAGTCAAAATCTTCTCTATCGGCTGTCTTCAGAACCTGTTCGCCTTCCTTTTCAGAAATAAATTCTCCTTTTGAATTCAGTAATTTAAGTGCGTTCCATTGTTTAGGATTATGACTGGCGGTAATAATAATTCCTCCATCAGCATGTTCATCAGGCACTGCAATCTCTACGGTTGGTGTGGTAGATAACCCCAAATCTATAACATCTATACCCAACCCCATTAAGGTACCTACTACCAGGTTGTTTACCATCTCTCCCGAGATACGGGCATCACGCCCAACCACAATATGTACCTTTTTATTAGAAGTGTTATTTTTTACCCAAGTACCAAATGCTGCGGTATATCTTACCACATCAAGCGGACTTAAGCCTTCTCCCGGCTTTCCGCCAATGGTTCCTCTAATACCCGAAATTGATTTTATTAGTGCCACAATGCTATTTTTTAGTGTGCAAATTTACCTTTTTCTGCGAAACAGAGGCACTTTAAGTTTTTAACAGTATTTAACCTATTGTTGACAAGTTAGCTTAAAAAAAGGGTGGTTTTTGTTACCTTTGCTTTTGAATAAATAGATGTTGTCATGTACGGATTTAACGATGATAATCAGGAAGATATAGGTGCACTAATAGCTCGTTTTGAAAAATCAATACGAGATGGAATATCCATTTATTTTGAAGAAGAACAATACGAAGAAATCATTAGCGAATTTTTTCTCAAAAACGATTTCTACAAAACTTCTTTAGCAGTAGAAAAAGGATTAGAACAATACCCAAACTCTGTCAATTTAAATATTAAAAAAGCGCAGTTGTTGGCTGCCAAAAGCAATACATCTCAAGCATTGCGCATACTCGATAGAATACAAAACATTGACCCTGGAAATCCTGAAATTTACATAGCGCGCGGTGCCATATACAGCCAGATGGCACTGTCTGAACAAGCTATCGAAAATTTTAAAATTGCTATTTCATACCAACCGGAAGATGTGGAGGATGTGTACTTTTTTATAGCGTTTGAATACATAAACACCAACCGGTATTCTGATGCTGTTCGGTATTTAAAAAAGTGTTTATCTATTAATCCTGACCAAGAAAATGCGCTATACGAACTTAGTTTTTGTTACGATATATTAGGAGCTACAGAAGAAGCAATACAATTTTTTACTGATTTTATTGAAGAAACTCCATACTCTCAGGCGGCATGGTTTAATTTGGGAGTGTTTTATAGCAAGGCTGATTTATTAGAAAAAGCTATAGATGCATATGATTATGCACTTGCTATTGATGAAGATTTTACCACCGCATATTTTAACAAAGCCAATGCACTGGCATCTCTGTACAAATATAAAGAAGCAATAGAATGCTATAATGAAGCACTAAAGTTAGAACCGCAAGACCCTGCTATCTATTATTACATTGGCGAGTGTTACGAAAAGCTAGAAGATTTTGATAAAGCTCTAGCCAACTACAACAAATCCATTAAAATTTCTCCGGATTTTGCTGATGCTTGGATGGGGATTGGACTTGTACTTGATATGCAAAATAGGCTTACCGAAGGAATTCACTACATAAAAAAAGCGCTAGAATTGGAGCCTGAAAATGCTGATTTTTGGTATATTTTCGGAGATATTCAATACAAACTTGGTTTTATTGAAGAAGCATTAGAGGCCTATAAAAAAGTTGTTACCCTTGACCCAACCAACGAAACAGTTTGGTTAGACTACTCTAATATTTTATTTGAGTGTGTAGATAAAGTAGAAGCAATAAAAATTTTAGCGGATGGTATAAAAATTTATCCTACAAATGCTGAGCTTTTGTACCGAATGGGAGGCTATTTACTGCTAATGGGTCAAAAACACGATGCGGTTGAATTTTTACAACAAGCCTTAGAATTAAATTACGAAAAACACAACGAATTATTTGAATATTTGCCATTGTTAAAAGATAACAATACAGTGCTCGAACTGATTCAATCCTACAAAAAAAATAAATAACTATGAACTTTAATTTAAAACACATCCCCGAAAGACCTATAAAGCCAAGAGAAGAAGGCGTTACCATGGTTATGGATAAGGGACTAAGCATTCGTGCGGCAGAAGATTTGGTAGAATCATCGGGGCATTTAATCGACTTTATAAAGCTAGGATTTGGCACCTCTTTTGTAACAAAAAACTTAGAGCAAAAAATAAAAATTTATAAAGACGCTAACATTCGTGTGTATTTTGGCGGTACACTGTTCGAAGCATTTATTATTCGAAACCAATTTGACGAGTACCAAAAAGCACTTGACAAATTTAAAGTAGATGCTGCCGAAGTATCTGATGGCTCTATTGAAATGGATCACGGTAAAAAATGTGAATACATTTCGAAATTGGCAAAAAACAGATTGGTACTTTCTGAAGTTGGATCGAAAGAAGCTGGAATTATCATACACCCATCCAAATGGACGTCTATGATGAATGCCGAGCTAGAAGCAGGTTCTTGGAAAGTAATTGCAGAAGCCAGAGAAAGCGGAAACGTAGGTATATACAGAGCAAATGGACACGCTCACACGCTACTGATTAATAAGATTTTAGCGAAAGTAAAAAAGGAGAATATTCTGTGGGAAGCCCCTCAAAAAGCCCAACAAGTTTGGTTTATAAAACTGTTAGGGGCTAATGTAAATCTAGGAAACATTGCACCGGATGATATTATTCCGCTAGAATGCTTACGATTAGGACTGAGAGGAGATACGTTCTTCTCTTTTCTTCCTGAGAAATATAAAAAAATTGATAGTTAGTACTTGGTAAGTTAGTCAGCAGAAAGTAAAAATAATTTACAATGAAAGAAATTACTGTATCAGAACTTAAACAACTATTGGATTCAAAAGAAGATTTTCAATTAATTGATGTGCGTGAGCAGCATGAAGCTGAAATAGCGACCATTGGTGGAGAGCTAATTCCAATGGGAGAAGTAATGCTCAATTTAGATAAAATATCTAAAGCAAAAAAAGTAGTAGTTCACTGCCGCTCCGGAGGACGCTCTGGTGCTATTGTTCAAGCGCTAGAAAAACAAGGCTTTACCAATTTATACAATTTAAAAGGCGGTATTACAGCTTGGTCGAACGAAATTGATCCATCTGTTCCGAAATATTAACCCCTCCCTGACCCTCCCGAGGGATGTAATAATTATTTTCCCCTCTTGAGAGGGGTTAGGGGTGTGCAAAAAAACAACACTTATGAAAAACTTTCTTGACTATTTCCTTCACCTCGACCAAAAGCTGGAATTACTTATTGGTGAATATGGTGTGTACATCTACTTGATTCTATTTTTAATAATTTTTGTAGAAACCGGCTTGGTGGTAATGCCTTTTTTGCCTGGAGATTCCTTGCTGTTTGCAGCCGGAAGTTTTGCAGCTGTAGGATATCTGAATATTTGGTACTTACTAATTTTACTTTTTATTGCTGCGGTAATTGGCGATACAATAAACTATATGCTTGGTCAGAAAATCGGACTAAAGGTGCTGCATTGGAAAATTGGGGGTAAACAATTGGTAAAACAAAAATACATTGACCAAACTCATGAGTTTTATGAAAAGCATGGCTCAAAAGCAATAATATTGGCTCGTTTTATGCCCATTGTGCGCACCTTTGCGCCTTTTGTGGCAGGTATTGGTGAAATGAATTACAAAAAATTTATTTCGTTTAATCTAATTGGCGGTGCTATTTGGGTTGTGTCTTTACTTTTCTTAGGTTATTTTTTCGGGCAAATACCAATTATTAAACACAATTTCGAAAAAGTAATTTTGCTAATTATTTTTCTTTCCATATTACCTATGTTTATTGAGATATATAAAATGCGTAAAAAATAATGCAAGAATTTGGTTTAATTGGCAAGCAACTTTCACACTCATTTTCCAAGAATTATTTTACCGCTAAATTCGAAAACGAAAAAATTTTAAATTGCTCGTATTCACTATTTGAATTAAAAAATAGTAGTGAAATACCTAGTTTAATTTCATCAAACCCAAATCTGATTGGATTAAATATTACGATTCCATTTAAAAAGGATGTACTTGCATATTTAGATTTTCAATCGCCCGAAGTAAAAGAGATAGGTGCTGCCAACACTATAAAAATTAAGCGTTATAACCAATCATATATTTTAGAAGGTTACAATACGGATGCGTATGGATTTGAATATTCTTTATTAAAACTTTTACCTACTAAGAATATTTCAGCATTAGTTTTAGGTACAGGTGGGGCTTCTAATGCAGTATGTTATGTGCTAAAAAAAAACAATATCAATTACACACTTGTTTCTAGAACAAAGAAAAGCAACACATTTATCTACTCCGAATTAACAGAATCTATTATCCGCAACCACGCTTTAATAATAAACACAACTCCGCTAGGTATGTACCCCAATGTAACAAGCTACCCTCCTATTCCTTATCAATACTTAACTGCTGAACACGTACTATTTGATTTGATATACAACCCGGAGGAAACATTGTTTTTAAAACAAGGGAAATTAATGGGAACTAAAACTAGTAATGGATTAGAAATGCTAGAAAAGCAAGCCGAAAAAGCTTGGGAGATTTGGCAAGAATAAATTGGAATTAGATATTAAAATTTTCCTTCTGAAGTTTTAAGAATATTCGCTAAAAATTCTCTTGCTCTAAATAATTGAGCTTTAACAGTACCAACAGGCAATTCTAACTTATCCGATATTTCTTCGTAAGATAACTCTTCAAAATAACGCAATTCAACCAATTGGCGATAGCGAGGTTTAAGTTTTTCAACTACGTCTCGCATCAACTCTACCTTCTGCTTTTTAATTACATTTTCCTCCGGGTCTAATGAATCTGAGCGTAAATCTACTGAGCTTTGGCTGCCGTCTTCATTTGTAAATGTTTTATCAATAGAATACGAATTATTTAACTTCTTTTTTCTTATAAAATCGATACAATTATTAGATGCTATTTTAAACAGCCATGTACTAAAAGCAAAATTTGGTGTGTATTGTTGCAATCGTTTAAATGCTTTCCCAAACGCTTCAATGGTTAAATCGTCTGCATCCTCTTTATTGTTAACCATTTTTAATAGCATGAAATAAACAGAATCACGATACCTTGTCATCAGCTCTGCATAAGCTTTTTGATCACCATTTGCAATTGCTCTTTCAACAAGTTTAATGTCGTAAATAGCTTTTTCTGATAAATTATTAGAATCTAATTGTTCCATCTATTTTTTGGCGCAAATAATTTTGAAATACTAAGCAATGGATAAAACAATAAAATTGAAATTTCAAGTATTGGAAGTATCCAAAACAAATCTTTTTCATTAAGTTTTTTCATTGCACTATTGAATATAATCATTTGTAGCAACATTCTAAAAACAAATGCTCCCAAAATAACATAAACTTCATATTGCAATATTAACAATGCAATGAAGGCTACCCAAAAAAGATAAGTTCCTACACCTAATAAAACAAGGTTATTCTTTGATGAACTTTTATAGTGACTAAATGTACTTGCGTGTCTTCTTTTTTGGCGCATCCATTCTTTTAATGATTTTTTGGATTTAGACACGGTAATGCTTTCATGAGAAAATTCAACTGCACAATTATCTGTTGTTGCTACTTCATTTACAAACAAATCATCATCTCCCGATTTAATATGGTAATGAGAAGCAAATCCCTTATTGTCAAAAAATAATTTCTTGGTATAAGATAAATTTCTACCAACGCCCATATATGGCTTTTTTGCAATCGCAAACGACAAATATTGAAACGCAATTAGAAATGCATCAAAACGAATTAACTTACTTAAAAAGCCTTTCCCTTTTTCATAAGCACCGTAACCTAAAACTACCTTTTTTGAATCGGTAAAATTGCCCGCCATTGCTTCAATCCATTTTTTACTATACGGCTTACAATCGGCATCGGTAAACAGCAAGTGCTCATATTTTGCACCTTTAATACCAACCATTACAGCAAATTTTTTGCCATGCATGTGTTGTTCATCTTCTTTTATAGTAACAATTTTGAGATGGCTATGCTTATTAGCAAACTCTTCTAGTATATCCGCAGTATTGTCGTATGAGCAATCATTTACCACTACTACTTCGTATGTAGGATACTCTTGCTCTAAAATAGATGCCAAATTTTTTACTAAATTTTGTTCCTCATTACGCGCACATATAATTACAGAAACTGGTATAAAATTTAAGGAGGATTCTTTCTTCTTAAAAAAAGCTAGCTTATAAAACACGAATAACAAAAAATACAATTGAATAAGCAAAGCAAGAAAAAAAACACCTGCAACAACTAAACCTATCAATTCGAAGTCCAATATCATAGTACTACAAAAATAAACCGAGGCTGTGTTCTTTCTATAAATTATAAATTGTGTTATAAACAAAGTAATTAACAATTGTTTTTTCTTACTAGATTTGCGCCATGATAAAAGCCGTAATTTTTGACATGGATGGGTTGTTAATTGACTCAGAACCTCTTTGGCAAGAGGCAGAAATAGAGGAGTTCCAAAAAGTGGGAGTGAAATTAACTAAAGAGCTTTGCATGCAAACGATGGGATTACGCCTTGATGAGGTGGTTAAACACTGGCATTCCCAATACCCATGGAATAATTTATCATTAGAAGAAGTAGAAAAAAATGTAATCACAAAACTTACAACACTTATAAAAGATAAGGGACAGCCTTTACCAGGTGTATTTGCAACAATAAATTTATTGGTAGACTTAAAAATGCCCATTGCAATTGCGTCTTCTTCTCCGTTGAATTTGATTCATGCCGTAGCAGAAAAATTCAACATAAAACACTTGTTTCATACTATTCACTCTGCAGAGTTTGAAAAAAAGGGGAAGCCCGATCCTGCAATATTTATTAGCACTGCGAAATTTTTAAGTGTTACCGCTGAATCTTGTTTGGTATTTGAAGATTCTTACAACGGCTTACTTGCAGCTAAAAATGCGGGTATGAAAACTGTTTGTGTGCCTAATCAAGATTATTATACCAACAAAAAATTTGATATCGCAGATTTAAAAATTAATTCCTTAGAGGACTTTACATTAGAGCATTTAAACCAATTTAATCGTGAAATTTAACATATCACAAACAGATACTGCATCCAAGGCTAGAGCAGGAGTTATAGAAACGGATCATGGCGTAATTGAAACTCCAATATTTATGCCTGTTGGAACTGTTGGAACAGTAAAAGCTGTTCATCAGCATGAATTAAAAAACGATGTAAAAGCTCAAATAATACTAGGCAACACCTACCATCTTTATTTACGCCCGCAGCTGCCAATTATAGAGCAGGCAGGCGGCTTGCATAAGTTTATTGGCTGGGATGGCAACATGCTTACGGATAGTGGAGGATATCAAGTTTTTTCACTGGCTAATAGCCGAAAGATTACAGAAGAAGGTGTAAAATTCACATCGCATATTGATGGATCAAAACATTTATTTACACCCGAACATGTAATGGACATAGAGCGCACCATTGGTGCAGATATTATGATGGCTTTTGATGAGTGCACCCCCTACCCTTGCGACTTTGAATATGCAAGAAAGTCAATGGAGTTGACACACAGATGGCTTGACAGATGTATCAAACGCTTTGACGAAACAGTACCAAAATATGGTTATGCACAAGCTTTATTCCCAATTGTGCAAGGCAGCACCTACAAAGACTTAAGAGTAAAATCTGCTGAAACAATTGCATCTAAAGGGAGAGAAGGAAATGCTATTGGAGGACTTTCTGTTGGTGAACCAGCTGAAATGATGTACGAAATGACAGAATTAGTGTGCGATATTTTACCAAAAGACAAACCACGCTATTTAATGGGTGTAGGAACACCCATAAACATTATTGAATCAATTGCATTGGGAATAGATATGATGGATTGTGTAATGCCTACCCGCAATGCCCGACATGGCATTTTATTCACCAGCGAAGGTGTTATAAATATCAAAAATGAAAAATGGAAAAATGATCTTTCCCCTTTAGATTCAAACGGTACAAGTTATGTTGACAGTGCCTACTCTAAGGCATATTTAAGACACTTATTTCATGCACAAGAATTTTTGGCTGCTCAAATTGCATCGTTACACAATCTTGCCTTCTATTTGTGGTTAGTTAAAGAAGCAAGAAAAAATATACTTGCAGGAACGTTTGTAGAATGGAAAAATAAAATGGTTGTCAAATTAGGTCAGCGACTTTAATTGAAACTATTCCAACTCAGCCATTTTAACCATTAATTCCTCCAGCTTGCCGCGCATTCCCATCACATCGTATCCATGATTATTGGCAATCATGGCAAAGACTAATTTTTGATTTCCTTTTGTTGTAACATAACCCGCATACGAACGAACACGGGTCATATAGCCACTTTTTGCTCTAATATTTTTTTCTGCGCATGTTCCTTTACAAATTGAACTTAGGGTTCCGGATTGACCAGCGATTGGTAAAGAGTTGTAAAACGCAGGAAAAACTGTGCTATCCATTGCAAACACTCTCAGCATTTGAGCTAATTGCCTAGTACAAATACCATCAAACCTGGAAAGTCCACTACCATCAACCATGTAAAAGCCTCCCAACCGAATATCTTTTCCTGTAAAATATTTATACACCACATTCGTTCCTCCGGCAGTACTTCCATACCCATGTTCCATTAAAGACATCGTACGTAAAATAGATTCAGCATAAAAGTTCTGACTCACATGATTTGTATGATATACAAGTGATGCTAAAGCAGGTGAATAAATTGTATTTATGGTAGTTCTAGGTAATAGTAGTTTTTTATCGTTATTGTTTAATACACGAATTGTATTGATAGAATCACGAATAATAATCTTATTTTCTCTAAGTGTGTTAAATAAATTAAATGCACAAAAAAGAGGTGCGTCTGGAACGGCCGACTGAATCTTAAATTCAGCGCCTTTCTCTACTTCACCCAATATTACTTTTTCATTTAAGTAAGGACCACCTGTTACGTAGGCATAATTTTTTATTGGACCTACACTGCCAGCAACTTTATTATACAGTTTTAATTGAGGAACAGCAGGATCAACTTTAAAATGGGGACTACCTCCAGTCAAATAGACATCAAACAAATTTTCGCGAAAAGAAAGTCCACTTGGTCCAACACCATAATCACTTTGAATATCTTCCCATGCCCAACCTACAGAAATTGGATCATTATCAACCTCACTGTCATCGCCTATTATAGAACCATTGATAGTATCAACACCTAACGATTTAATTGCGGCAAGCCATCTAGCTAAAACATCCTTCTCTCCCTTTTCATAAAAAACAGGAGATCCGAGAGAAGGATCCCCCATTCCTTTAATATAAATATTGCCATTTAACGTTTTCTTTGCTTTATCAATAGTTCCATCGTACTGCAATCTAGTTGTATAAGTAAATCCGGGACCCAATTTAGCCAATGCAACTCCAGTAGTAACGGTTTTTAATACTGAGGCAGGCACCAAACTTAATTCGCTATTATACTCTGCCAAAACATTTCCACTATCTAATGATGCCAAATAAAAACCAAAGTTGCCATGTCTCATAGAATCTCCTTCGGCAAGATTCTTAATAGCGATAAGCAAACTGTCTAAAGTTGGAGGATTAACTACTTTTTCTCTCTTCTTTGGAAATAAACTAATTTTTCTATCTGGAACAGCTTTTATAGTAGGTTGAGAAGGAAATAAAAAATACAGATAAAACGCACTTGTCAATACTATGATTGCAACAAATACAACAATTAATGCAATAACTTGTTTTCTGTTCATTCTAATATTAATTAAGTTGTTGGAATATACTTTTTGCTGTATTATTATTCGGATTGACCTTCAAGACCTCTCTAACATAATACAATGCTTTAGTGTTATCTTTTTTATAAATACATAAACCTGCCAAATTTAATAATGCTTGCTCATAATTGGGATCTAAGGATAATGCTATTTTATAGTTTTTCTCAGCCTCTAAACTATTTCCTTGCAACAAAAGTAAATATCCCAAATTACAATATGCAGCAGCATACTTTCCATCTTCTTTTATAATATCACGTAGAATAGTTTCCGCTTCTTTACTTTTATCAAGTGCAATTAAGGTTGTTGCATATTTATTTTTAAAATCTAAAATAAAAGGTGCTAGCTCAATAGCTCTTTGATAATAACTATATGCTTGCACTGTATTACCAAGCTGCTGGTATGCCTGTCCTACTCTATAGCAAGCCCAAGCATCATCATTCATCCATGATTTGGAATTGAACTGAGTCAATAATTTATTCTTCTCAGCAAAGGAAACCAGTTGAGTATTATCTGCTTTGAAAAAATAATACCTAATTAATTCACGCAACTTTTCCTTACTATAATTATTATTACTCAAATAATTGCTAGCAGAATCCAAGTAGAATTTTTCTTGTTCAAATTTTTCATACTGATTGAGGTATGCCTTTGCAATTGTTATTGAATCAGGATTCTTTTGATTAATAGCGGCCAACCGAACAAACTTTCTAATTTCAGCTATTTTCTTTTTGTCTAAAGGCTTACGAATAAAATGATCAGTAATAGAAACATGAGGTATATCGGAAGAACCAGATTTAGGCATGTGGCAACTAACACAATTGTTACTTACTGCCAATCGTTTAGATTCAAGTTCTGCGCATGCGGAAGAAGATTTATGACAACTACTGCAAACTGCATTAAAATGATTTGAATTCAATTTCTTAACGCTTACATGTGGGTTATGACAAGTAACACATGTCAATCCATTTTTATATGGCTTTAATTCGTTTTTAGTTTGTGCATTAACTGAACTAGCCAAAAAACACTTGCTTTGCTTTAATCTATCAGCATGAGACGCCATGATAAAACTTTCTTCTGAATCGTTATATCTTGGCAAAAAAACGGTCATCACTTCAGACAATTTCATACCAGGCTTAAAGTCATAAAATGATTTACCTTCCTTAAGCACTGCATTTCCTTGCAAATGACATCGTTGGCATAGATCAAACTGTAAATCAATTGGAAGTTTAGCCGGATTTACGATACTGTAATCTATATATTTAGAAGTGTCTATTTTTTCTCCGGCCGATTTCTTTTCTACATGAATACTTCCGGGACCATGGCAGCGCTCGCAATCTATACCATTTTGAACCTTACTATATTTATTTTCTGAGCCAACTACAAAATCGGGATATCCATTATGACAGCTCATACACTCCAATCCAATCTTCCGACTAAAACGAGTATTGTTGCCACTTTCAAATCCAGGTGGCAGATCCCAGTGTTTCTTTTGAGTATAGAAAGTCATTGGCATTTGGTACAAATAGCCATTGGAGTTTAACAGATGTGAATTGGTATGCTGCCCTGAACCTATAATATAATCTACCTGTTCAACTCTGCTATGTGTGGTATCTTTGTTAGCTAATCTAAACTCATTAAAATAGAATTGATCACTCTTCCAATAAGCTTGGTAATGCAAATTCAAAAATTTATCATAGATACCAGATTCTTTAAGTCCAAACGAAGCACTCTTTGTGGATGATGCCGTATCAAAAGATTGGCCCATCCCGGTTTGAATAAAACTATCGTAAATGGATTGATGACAAAGTCGACACGCTTGCTTTTCAACATAAGTGGCCGTATCAGAATGATTTAGGTATCCTATTGATTTGATTGTGGTGTTGGATGATGATACATTTTTATCCTGTTGATTAGAACATCCTACAAACAAAAAAGCACTTACAAAAATAAATTTGTAAGTGCTTTTATTTAATAGAATTTTTAGCAAAATTAGTTTGTCATTACATTAAAATAAACTAATCTTTCTTCGGATTATTTTTATTTACTTGTTGCTTAGCAATAGAATCGCGCATTTCGGTATCAGCTTGAATATTTTGCATTTTATAATAATCCATTATTCCTAAATTACCATTACGGAATGCCTCTGCCATAGCTTTTGGCACTTCTGCTTCTGCCTCAATAACTTTTGCACGAGCTTCCTGCGCTTTGGATTTCATTTCTTGCTCGGATGCAATTGCCATTGCTCTTCTTTCTTCTGCTTTGGCTTGTGCAATATTTTTATCTGCATTCGCTTGATCCATTTGCAATTTAGCTCCAATATTTAAACCAACATCAATATCAGCAATATCAATAGAAAGAATTTCAAATGCAGTACCCGAATCTAACCCTTTCGCCAAAACAACTTTTGAAATAGAATCCGGATTTTCTAGTACTTGCTTATGAGATAATGCTGAACCAATAGAAGTAACAATACCTTCACCAACACGAGCTAAAATTGTTTCTTCTCCTGCTCCACCCACCAATTGTTTAATATTAGCACGTACAGTAATTCTGGCTTTTGCAATCAATTGAATACCATCTTTCGCAACTGCTGCAACCGGAGGAGTATTAATTACCTTAGGATTAACAGACATTTGAACTGCTTCAAACACATCTCGTCCTGCCAAATCAATTGCTGTTGCTGCTTTAAATTCCAACGGAATATTTGCTTTATCGGCTGAAATTAATGCATTCACTACCTTTTGCACATGACCACCGGCAAGAAAATGTGCTTCCAACTCATCTCTTGTCAAGTTCAATCCTGCTTTGCTCGAGTTTATCATCGCATTTACAATAATGGATGGAGGCACCTTTCTCCAACGCATAAATATCAATTGCAATAACGAAATTCTAACTCCGGATAACAAAGCCGAAAACCACAAACCTACCGGCACCAAATAAAGTAAGATGGACAACCCAACTATTCCGCCAATGGCAATAACAAAAAAGAATACAACACTACCCATGATTTTAAAATATTTTAGTTTATAATTTTTACGTATGCAAATGTATAAAAGATGCAGAAATAAACACTATGAAAGTGGGGATACTAGAACTTTATTGTGGTCTATTTTTTTAACTACCACTTGCGTATTTTCATTTATCAATACATCTACCGAGGTAACTTCATATTCCTCTCCATTAACAAGTGCCTTACCCATTGGAGAAATTCTAGAAAGTGTAATGCCAATATCTCCAACTTTAATTTTTTGTTCGTCAATAGTATTTACCTTTCCGGTTAAGGTAGTACTTAACGATGCTTTTTTCCACGTACCCGATCTAAATATCAATACTCCCGTTATAACTGAAGATATTACTGTTCCCAACAATACGTAATTACCAGTGGCAGGGCCAAAAGAGATATACGAAGCTCCAACACCTATTAAAATCAACACACCTCCAATCACACCAACAATCAAACCAGGAAGAATTAACACTTCCAACGCTAGAAGTAATAATCCCAATGCAATAAGAAGTACAATAGCAGTTAGTGTCATTTATTTTCCGGTATAATATTTCAACGCTTTTGGTAAAAATGCTTGAATATCTTTAATTCTAGTTTCATCGCTTGGATGCGTGCTTAAAATTTCAAGTGTTTTACCACCTCCTAGTTTGGACATACGTTGCCAAAATTCAGCTGCTTTTGAAGGATTATAGCCCGCCATCGCCATAAAAATCAATCCCATTTTATCTGCTTCACTTTCGTGTGTTCTTGAATACTTTAACATGCCTAATTCAGATGCAATACCATATGATTGCAAAAATAAATTTTGAGTTAGTGCAGGCTTTTGAGATAATGCAACCTGAACAGCCATTCCTCCTGTTTGAACGGCCAAACCTTGACTCATTCGCTCGTTTCCATGACGAGCAATTGCGTGTGCAATCTCGTGTCCCATTACAACGGCCAATCCAGTTTCATCTTGAGTAACCGGTAAAATTCCCGTATAAAAAACAATTTTTCCTCCGGACATGCACCAAGCATTCACCGTATTATCATCAATTACATTATACTCCCACTTAAAACCTTGTACACGTTTACTTTGTTGGTGTTGCGACAAGTATTTATTTACTGCAGCAGAAATTTTAGCTCCTACATTTCTAACCATTTGCACCCGAGAATCGGTAGCAGGCAACACCTTACTTTGATTTTTTGTTAATACATCTTTATAGCCAGTTACACTCATTGCCATCATTTGACTCTCTGGCAATAAATTCAATTGTTTTCGACCTGTTACAGGAACTTTAGTACACGAAAAAAACATTACTGATACAACCGCAAAAAACAACACATACTTACTTTTCATACTCTTATTCTTCGATTTTAACGGTTAATTTTCTTTCTTGCAATGCTTCGTACATAGGTTTCAATTTCTTGTATTCGCCATTTTTAACCACGCAATTTCCTTTAAAATGAATAAGGTAAGTACATTGTACAGCCTGTGTTTGTTCGTGTTTGCACACATCCATCAAACTTTCAATGACATGATCAAATGTATTAACTTCATCATTATAAATTACCAACTTTTTTGTGGGCTTTATTAATTCATCTATCGAAACACCTAATTCGGTTTCAACAAGTTGTTCTGTTAATTCCATAAATAAAATTTTCAGCTAAGGTACAAAAATGCAAGGATATAGTTGATAGGAGAAACTACTTAACCGGAACTTTTTTACCGTTTTGAGTTGCAATTAAAAAGGCGTCTTTAATGCCCTCTTGTGTAACAATTTCTTGTTTGAATTTAGCTGCTTGATCGTAGTCGGTAAAACCTCCAATACTATAAACAGTCATACCGTTCTCATCAACAAAATTTTTGATATTTCCTTTTCGAGAGGCTAATTTAATGAATGAATTTGCCATCTCTATCGGAACTTCATTTTTAAATGCTCCAATCTGAATTGCATACACCTTCTGCTTTGTATCGTCCAAATCTTGAATACCAGACGGCAGAGTTGAAGCATTAACAGGTTGAGTCGTGTTGCTTTGCGTTACGGTATTTTGTGAAGAAGATGTGTTTGTAGCTGCAGCTGGCATTTGATTCATATTTGTCGATGTAGCAAAAACTTTATCTCCTTCTGTCTGCTCCAATTTTTGTGCCTCCGGTAATGAAATACGTTTACTATTTAAAAATGCAACCACAAATGCATCTTTAATGCCCATATTCACGATTTTACTTTTTGCATCATTAGCTAACTTGGAGCGATTGTAAATACCTGATGTATATCTAAATAATCCGTTTGTCATATTTTCGGTATAAACAGGACTTAATCCATACAATTTATCTAACGATACTTGTCGAGAGTAAACACCTACTTGCACCGTATACATTAGCCCTTTTACATCCTTTATATTACTCACTTCTACATTTTGAGTAGAGGTTGAAGAGGATGGTGTTACTGTATTAACCACTTGCTGTATAGGTGTATTACCTGCAACTGACGAATTGATTGTAGTTGCAGTAGAACCTCCAATCATAGATAGCGCTTGGCTTAGCGGAATTCGTTGTCCATTTAAAAATGCAACCACAAACGCATCTTTGTATCCATATGATTTTATGATATCCTTTGTTTTGTTAGCAGATTCAAACAAAGTAAATATTCCTGCAGTATATCGAATATATCCTTGCGGAGTTGTTTCTCCTGTAATTGGGGTAATTCCTTTAAATAAATTTTGAGGAATTGGATTTTTAAATGCCCCAATCTGTACCTTAAATAATAATCCATCAGGCAACTTCTCATTAATTGGTATTGGTTTGCTCTTTGAATATACAGGAGTTGTTTTGCGTTCGAACACTTCGGTTTTCTTAACTGGAACTAACACTTTAGGTGTTGTTTGATTTGGATTGGTTTGTGTTTGAGCAACTGTTATACCTTCCTGCTTATTATCTACCTGTTGGGTACTTGCGGAAGTAGTTGCTGTTGCCACAGCAGAACTAGAAGTGGTAGTTACAGCTGGTAATTTAGACAAATATGGTTTTACATTTACGCCTGACTTATTGGCTGCCGCTAACACATTCACTTGATTTCCGGAATTAATAGACTGTAAAAACAATTCTGTTTCCACCTTTTTTGCATTTGCAGACGCTTCCGAATTTTTAGCTAATTTGAATACTGAATCGGCTTCTTGTGTGTATTTAGCTAATAATGCTTCTGCAGAATCTCTCTTTGCTTCAAACTCTTTTTTCTCTGACCCCGTTGCACTTGTTGCTTTTGCCTTGTATTCATAATACCAAGCAGATTGTTCTTCAGCTTTAAATCTTAAGGTTTCAGCCTTTTTGTTTTCAGCATTGGCCTCACGCATGGCAATTTCAGTTTCGTTTGATAGTATTACAAAATTTTTAAATTCTCTTGTCTCTTTAACTTGTGTAATTTGCTCCGATGTTAATTTTGGCAATTGGCTGATGGAATCCACCGCCATTTCTGCAGACACTTCGGAGGCAAGTGCTTCTTGCTTAACAGCAGCAACAGAAGGCGTTTCAACAACAGCAACAGCAGCAGATGTAGTCGTTAGAGTCTGTATAGGTTGTGTTGATATTGCTACAGTTGGAGTAGAGACAGCAAGTGCTGTATCTTTTTTAACTTGCTCAACAACAACTTCGGTATTCGTATTAGAAGCCTGAATGGATGTTGTAACCTCTTTTGTCGGAACAGAATCTGCTTTTGCTTCGACAGCTGAACTACTTGCAACCGAAGTTGACGGAGTTGTAACTGCAGCCACAGATGGTGTAACCACCGGAGCAGCTAAAACTTTCTGCGGTGTTTCTGTAGGTTTAAAATCCGAATACAGCAGTTTATAACTTTCCAATGCCTTATTTTGTTTTTCAATTGCAATACGCTCGTTTTCTGCCGCTTTTTGCAATGCTCCGTTTCGAGTAGAATAATTAGTAGAAATAGCTGCTTGCTTTCTTTCCTTTTCTGCTTCAGAAAAATAAATAAGTGCCTCATCAGCAAACATACTTGCCATAGACGCTTCTGTTGATGAGTTATTTGCGGCTAACTGCACATATTGATCTAAGTAAATTCTATTCTTGTCAAATTCAATTTTATTCTCTTGAGCAACGGATTTTGCCGACTCGTCTTGCTTTTGTTTGGCTTGCTTTTCTATTGCAATGACTACCTCAAATAAACTATCTCGCTTAGCAGGATCTGTTTCAGCGTTTGCTTTTGCACGTGCCGCATTTGCTTTTTGTTGAAGCTTAGCCGATTCTTGCGCAAATTGTTTGGATTGATTCTGCGCTTCTTCCTTGGTCATTTTAACGGGTGGAACTTCGGCAACAGTAGCAGTTGTAACCGGAGAAACAGTTGTAGTAGATACCACCGGAGAATTTACAGCAACCGCTGATTCGGATACAGTATTAGTTGTTGCACTTACAGCCACAGTATTGGTAATCGCAACTGTAGTTGTTTCCGTATTAATCGAATTAGCTGAAGTTGAAGCTGCAATGGTAGTAGCGATAACTGAAGGGGCTTCTATTGCAGCTGATTTTATTGTAGAGTCTAGCTTTATCGTTTCAACAGAGGTGGTAGGTGTTGTAGTAACTGGAACAACTGTTTCTTGCACTACCGCAACAGTTTCCCTTTGTTTTATTTGCTGTATTTCTTCGGTAGTAGTCGCTACCAATTGCTTTTTCTCTTGCAATTGTTTATCAATACTTTGAATCTTTTCTTCTAACACTTTTTTATACTCTACATCGGTAGTTTTTGCAACTTCATCCTTTGTAAATAGCAATTGTTTTTCTAAATCGGCAACCCACTGCGTATATATTGTCTTCTGATTTTCTTTACCCTCAAGTGTTGAATTTTG
>JAFLBG010000043.1 GCA_017303975.1 Bacteroidota bacterium | reverse complement strand
CTATTGGTTACAATTTAGATGAATTAGAAAATCAAATTACTAAAAGTACTTCGGCCTATTTTGAACCAACATTAGATTATGTTATTGTAAAAATTCCGCGATGGAATTTTGATAAATTTAAAGGCGCTAAGCGAGAATTAGGCTTTCAAATGAAATCGGTAGGAGAGGTAATGGGCATTGGGCGTAGCTTTCAAGAGGCGTTGCAAAAAGCGTGTCAATCACTAGAAATTAAAAGGAATGGGTTGGGGGCTGATGGCAAAGAATTGACTAATCAAGCAGAGTTGTTAAATAGTTTGGAGCATCCTAGTTGGAACAGATTGTTTCATATTTATGATGCTTTAAAATTAGGTATTTCAACCAAAACAGTTCAAAAGCTAACTCGAATAGACCCTTGGTTTTTGAATCAAATCGAAGATTTAATTTTATTTGAAAAAGAATTAGAAAAATATAGACTATCCACTATTACTAAAGAATTGCTTGTAGAAGCTAAGAAGAAGGGCTATGCAGATAGACAAATTGCTCATTTGCTCGGATGTTTAGAAAGTGAAGTTTATACAAAACGTAACGAACTAGGAATTAAACGTGTTTATAAGCTTGTTGATACTTGCGCAGCAGAGTTCGAAGCCCAAACACCTTATTATTATTCAACGTTTGAGGATGAAAATGAATCTATACGAACAGACAAAAAGAAAATTGTAGTGTTGGGCTCCGGGCCGAATAGAATTGGGCAAGGGATAGAGTTTGATTACAGTTGTGTGCATGGCGTGCTTGCCGCTAAGGAATGTGGTTACGAGACAATTATGATTAATTGTAATCCGGAAACAGTTTCTACCGATTTTAACGTGGCAGATAAGTTATACTTCGAACCAGTTTTTTGGGAACATATTTACGATATCATACAAAATGAAAAGCCGGAAGGTGTAATTGTGCAGTTGGGCGGACAAACAGCCCTTAAGTTGGCCGAAAAGCTTCATAGGTATGGTATTAAGATTATTGGTACAGATTATAAATCTTTGGATTTAGCGGAGGATAGAGGAAGCTTCTCCACATTGCTAAAGGAAAACAATATTCCATATCCAAAATTTGGAGTTATTGAGGATGCAGAACAAGCTGTAGGCTTATCAAAGGAGCTTGGTTTTCCTTTATTAGTGCGCCCTTCGTATGTGTTGGGTGGACAAAGTATGAAAATTGTAATCAATGAGCAGGAGTTAGAACAGCACGTTGTTAATCTGCTGAAAGATATTCCCGGAAATAAAGTGTTGTTAGATCATTTCTTAGAAGGCGCTATTGAAGCAGAAGCCGATGCTATTTGTGATGGCAAGGATGTATATATTTTGGGAATTATGGAACATATTGAGCCTGCCGGAATACATTCGGGAGATTCGTATGCAGTATTGCCTCCATTCGATTTAAGCGAGAATGTTATTAAACAGATAGAACAACATACAAAAACTATTGCACTTGCCTTAAATACAGTTGGTCTTATCAATATTCAGTTTGCTGTAAAAAACGAAATTGTATATATCATAGAAGCAAATCCACGTGCATCACGTACCGTACCTTTTATTGCCAAAGCCTACGATGAACCATATGTAAATTATGCCACAAAAATAATGTTGGGAGAGAAGAAAGTAAAAGACTTTACATTTAATCCTCGCAAAAAAGGATATGCGATTAAAATTCCTGTTTTTTCGTACGAAAAATTTCCGGAAGTAAATAAAGAATTAGGTCCTGAAATGAAATCGACCGGTGAAGCTATTTATTTTATTGATGATTTAACGGATGAATTCTTTCATACCATTTACTCCGAACGAAACTTGTATTTGAGTAAATAGCTATTTCTATTTGCTTACATTCATTTTTTATATGGCTGTAATTTAGATTTGTACTAAAATAAAAGCAAATTAACTACCAACAATAATGGAAAAGGAAAACAATGTAGAATATAAAATGGTTGCTAAAACCATGGTGGGCTTAGAGGATGTACTTGCCAAAGAACTAATGGTATTAGGAGCTAAAGATGTTCAGGCGCACAATAGAGCTGTGAGCTTTGTGGGAGATAAAGGCTTTATGTACAAGGCTAATTACGGCTTACGTACTGCCCTGTCAATATTAAAGCCAATTGCCAAATTTGAGGTGGAGACAGAAAAAGACCTATATTCGAAAATACAAGAGATAGATTGGACACAGATACTTACCGTAAAACAAACGTTTATGGTAAATACATCCTTGAATACAGAAGTATTTAATCACTCCTTGTATGTTTCTCAATTAGTAAAGGATGCAATTGTAGATCAGTTTAATGAGAAATTTAAAATTCGTCCGAGTATAGATTTAGAAAACCCTGATTTGGTAATTGATATACATATATCAAAAACTACCTGTAGTGTAAGCTTAAATAGTTCCGGAGTTTCTTTGTATAAAAGAGGCTACCGAAAAAATCAAACAGAAGCAATCTTAAATGAGGTGTTGGCTGCAGGTATTGTTATGTTGAGTGGTTGGGACAAACGATCTCCTTTGATTGATTTTATGTGTGGTTCGGGAACAATATTGATTGAAGCTGCATTGCTAGCAAATAATATTCCTCCGGGATATTTTAGAAAAAGCTTTTCTTTTATGAATTGGACAGACTTTGATGCTGAATTGTTTGAGCTAATTAAAGAGTCTGCCATTAAAAGAATTAAAGAAGAACAACAAAGTATGTTTGGGTACGATATTTTGAACGAAGCTATTGTAAAAGCTAAGGAAAATGCGGAATCTGCCATGGTTGACGACATCATGAAATTTACCAAAGCTGATTTTAGAACCATTGAGCCGGAAGTAAAACGAGGCGTAATAATCTTGAATCCTCCATATGGAGAGCGTATTCAGACAGAAGAAGATATTAACGTTTTTTATAAAGAAATTGGAAATACATTAAAGCAAAAATTCAAAGGTTTTGAAGCCTGGATATTTACCGGGAATGGCGATGCTGCAAAGAGTATAGGACTTCAAACATCTAGAAAGTTAAGATTATTCAATGGACCTATTGAATGTAGGTTGTTGAAGTATGAGATGTACGAAGGAAGTAGGAAGCTGAATAAAATTAAGAATTAAGAATTAGGAATTTAAAATTGAGAATGAAAAAGATACGTAAAATAGCTGTATTTACTTCGGGTGGAGATGCTCCCGGTATGAATGCGTGTATAAGAGCAGTTGTAAGAACTGCCTTGTATAACAAATTAGAAGTGGTTGGTATTCGTTATGGTTACGAAGGGATGATTGATGGTGATTTTATTTCGCTCAATGCAAAATCAGTATCTAATATTATTCAACGCGGAGGTACTATTCTAAAAACAGCTCGTAGCAAACGTTTTATGACTAAGGAGGGAATGCAACAAGCTTTTGCTCAGTTGAGAAAACATAAGGTTGATGCAATAGTAGCTATTGGCGGAGATGGCACGTTTAGTGGTGCAAAGGAGTTTCAGAAGTTATGCAAAATTCCTATAGTTGGTTGTCCGGGTACAATAGACAACGATTTGGTGGGTACAGATTATGCAATCGGGTACGATACTGCAATTAATACGGTGCTCGAAGCTGTTGACAAAATAAGAGATACTGCAGAATCACATAATAGACTATTTTTAGTAGAGGTAATGGGACGTGATGCAGGATTGATAGCGTTGAGAAGTGGTATTGGAGTGGGGGCAGAGGCCGTTATGGTTCCTGAAACTAAGAACGACATGAAAAACGTGTTTGCTCGTCTGCAAAAAAGTAGAGCCGATAAATCAAGTAAAATAATTGTAATTGCAGAAGGAGACGAGAATGGAGGAGCATATAAAGTAGCTGAAAAAATAAAAGAAAAATTTCCTCAATTTGATATGCGTGTCTCCATATTGGGTCATATGCAGCGCGGTGGTAGTCCAACGTGTATGGATAGGGTAAACGCCAGTAGAATGGGGTATTCTGCCGTGAATGCTTTGTTGAGCAATAAAAGCGGAGTTATGATTGGAATTATTAATAATAAGATTTCGTTTACCCCTTTTGCCAAAGCAGTGAAACACATTGAAGAGCCCAATAAAGAACTTACTAAAATGATGGAGATATTGTCTTTGTAATTATTATAACAACATACTCATAGCTGCCAGTGCGCCTAATACGATGGTTACAAATTTTATCAAATTAAATTTGTGGTTGTTACTAGCCTCAAATAAAATTGTGGTAGAAATGTGCAAGAATATACCAATTACCAGTCCCATTAACATGTTGGAGAAGAACGAAATGTTTTGAATCTGGTCTTTTAACACCTGAGCTGTGATAGTTCCTAGTGGGGTCATAATTGCAAAAACAAAAAGCCAAATAAAACTTTTAGTATTAGATAATCCACTTTTTAAAAGCATACTTGTTAAGGCAATTGAAATAGGAATGTTATGTAGTATTATTCCTATAAGCAAAGACTTTCCTACACCTGAGGAGCTGTGATGATGAGATATGTGTTCGGAGGCTTCATTTATAAAATTATTTGCCAGTGGCATCCCTTCTAAAAAAGAATGAATAGATAATGCAATCATCATGGTTAGCGGAAATGTATGTTCTTTGTGCGAATGTACATGTATGTGTCCATGTTCGATACCTTCTGAAAATAGCTCGATAAGTATTTGTAGAAAAAAGCCAATTAAAATAAATATTCCTGCAGGCAGGTTCATTGGCTGAGAGTAAACTTCCGGAACAAGAAAAAGTACACTTATTGAAAATAGATAAGCTCCACTAAAAGATAATAATAGTTTTAAAAATGTGTCATTGTATTTGAATAACAAAACAGAACTGCCACCTATTAAGATGGTAGATATTAACAATATGTAGGAAAGTGTGTCCAACTATTTTTTTTGCGCTAGTATAACTATTCTGTCTGAAGTACTTGCTTCAAAAGTATCTAAATTGTAATTGCCAAATACATCCACAATTGAAAACCCTGATTTAAGTATCAGTTCGCTCAAATAACTTTTTTTATAAATTCTAATTTTCTCTGCAAAATTAAATACTTTTTCCCTATCCCTTATTTTAATGAGTTTAAAAATAAAATCGTCCTCAATATATTTGTCAATAGAAAACTGAATAGAATCAATACTTTTTTCTTCTTTGATAGGTAAGCACCCAACTACTTTTTCGCAATTGAGGTAATCAATAACAAATAGCCCGTTTGGTTTTAAATTTTGGAAAACTGCTTCAATTACCTGACAATCTTCAGTAAGAGTTTCGAAATAACCAAAACTGGTAAAAAGATTGGTAACTAAATCAAATGAGTTTTTCTTAAATACATTGCGCATATCATGCACAAAAAAATGAAGATTGTGTTTCGCTAATTTTAAGGCATCAGAAATTGAATTTTCTGATAAGTCAATTCCGGTAACTTGGAATTCTTCTCGTTGAGACATTACCAATGCGTGTCTTCCTCTTCCACACGCCAAATCAAGTATTTGTGCATTTTGGGGAAGTTGTATGTGCGAAAGTAGTTTTAGTATAAACAATTCAGCTTCTGAATTATTTCTATTCTTATATAAAATAGGATAATAGGGCGAATCAAACCATTTAACAAACCAATCCTTTGAAATATTCATTATTCGCAAAAATACTAATTATTAATCTTTTTTGCTTTATTCCAATAATGTTCCATTTCGGAGAGCGACATGGTTTCTATGTTTTTTCCCTCTTTTTTTGATTCGGTTTCAATAAATTGAAATCGTTCAATAAATTTCTTATTGGTACGTTCTAACGCATCTTCCGGGTTAACATCAATAAATCTGGCATAGTTGACTAATGAGAACAAAACATCGCCAAATTCTTGTTCCATTTTTTCTTTGTTGTTTTGCGATTGTTCTTGTTTAAATTCGGCTAATTCTTCTTCTACTTTGTTCCAAACTTGATTTTTGTTCTCCCAGTCAAACCCTACGGCTTTGGCTTTATCTTGAATACGGGATGCTTTTACCAAGGCAGGTAATGACTTTGGAACACCTGATAATACAGATTTGTTCCCTTCTTTTAATTTTAACTTCTCCCAGTTTTCTTTTACTTCTTCTTCTGTGGTGGCTTTTACATCACCATAAATATGCGGATGTCTGCTAATTAGTTTTTCGCACAAGGAAGTAATTACAGACTCTATATCAAATGCTTTTTTTTCTGAGCCTATTTTAGCATAAAATACGATGTGTAAAAGGATGTCACCCAACTCTTTTTTTATGTTGTTCAAATCTGCGTCAAGTATAGCATCTGCAAGCTCATACGTTTCTTCAATAGTTAGGTGCCTTAGGCTTTCCATGGTTTGCTTTTGGTCCCACGGACATTTTTCTCTCAACTCATCCATGATTGTTAAAAGTCGGCTAAAAGCTTGAAGTCTTGAATCCATAGTATGTTTTATATGCACTTAAAATAATCAAATGGTTCTCTACAATCAAGGCATTTATACAATGCTTTGCAGGCGGTTGAACCAAATTGAGAAATCATTTCTACATTTTTTGAAGCACACTGCGGACAAGCAATAATTTTGGGTTTGCCTAGTAAAGCTCCTTTGTCTACAGTGCTGTGTGCAGGAGGCGCAATGCCATATTTTCTGAGCTTTTCTTTTGCGGCATCTGTTATCCAGTCTGTTGTCCAAGCAGGATGGTAAATCATTTCAATGTTTACCTTTGAGAAGCCGCTATCCTGAAGTTTTTTCTTTATATCTACCTCTATTTCTTTCATAGCAGGGCAGCCGGAATAGGTAGGAGTAATTTGAATGTTAACAGTACCGTCAACAAGCTCAATATTTCTAACTATTCCAAGCTCTTCAATAGTAATTACCGGAATTTCTGGGTCGGGAATTTCTGCTAGTATTTTTTTTATTTTTTCAATCATCATTGGCTTAACAAAGGTAGTAATATGTTGCTATTTATACGCGATTAAAGCTATCTAGAATTAAAGAGGTTATTCAAACATCTATTATATTTGCTTTGTTTTTGTTAGAATAAATGTATGAAGATTGCACCAAAGAATATTGATGAATATATTTCAACGTTTCCTGTATCAACTCAGGTTCATTTGAATAAAATAAGAACCCTTATTAAAAGAATTGTTCCGGAGGCAATAGAAAAGATGTCCTATGCAATGCCAACTTTTTACTTAGAAGGGAATTTGGTTCATTTTGCTGCTTACAAACATCATATAGGTTTTTATCCGGCTCCATCTGGTATTATTCAATTTCAAAAGGAAGTTTCTGTATACCCTTTTTCTAAAGGAGCTATTCAATTTCCTTTGGATAAACCTATACCGCTAAAGCTGATTGAAAAAATTGTAAAGTTTAGAGCTAAGGAAAATAAAGAGAAAGCATTAGAAAAAAGTAAAAGAACATGTAAGAAAGGACATACGTTTTACAAAAGTAGTAGTTGCCCTGTTTGTCCAATTTGCGAAAAATTAAAAATACCTCAACAAGGTTTCCTTAGTTTACTTGCAGCACCTGCACGTAGAGCTCTTGAAAATAAAGGAATTAAAACCTTGAAGTCGCTATCTACCTATTCTGAAAAAGAAATTTTACTTTTGCATGGAATGGGAAAAAGTACAATCCCTATACTCAAGAAAGTATTAAAAGACTCAAAACTTGGATTTAGAAAGTAGTTTAGCTTAATTCTAGCATTTCTTAAAAACTTTTATTCTCTAGTTTACATTTAAGCCACAATTTAACATTTACTAAATTTAATAAGTGCTCATTCGAATTATTTTCATTCAAAAGAGTTGTTAGTTGTGCAAGGTACTTATTCCACTTTATTTTTTCTTTGTTATCGTACTAGGGGTTGTTTAATAAAAACTTTACAAAGTCGAAAATAATACCAGCGTATAATGTTTCTTTATATTTTGTTGTGCGCAATAAGGCTCTCGAATAGGAGATAACAGCTTCGGAATCGTTTCGTTCAAAGAAAACTAAAATCTGTAAAAGTTTACATAGTAAAATCTCTTTGTTTGCAGCCGATTTATTGTCAAACGAAAAAACTTCATTTAGTAGTTTTACACATGTGGCATATTATGTAAGTATAAAGTTGAATACAAATAGGATAATTTGCCCATTAAAAATAACGAGAGATACCTGAGTTTTTATATTTTAACTAATTTTTGGGGGAATAAATTGAATATAAAAGCAGGCATTTTTTGTTACATAAAATCTATTTAATAGTTTGAATGCCAGATATTTGAATTTTCTAAGTCTGTTTTTTTAGAATAAAAGTGTGTAAAGTTTGTGTGGATGCAAGGATGGGGTATAGGTAACTTTGAATAATCGAAAACAAACAAACTAAAAACTGAAATATCAAAACAACAAGAAAATTAAGCTAAAGTGATATTAAAGTTGAATTTTTTGTAACTAATTCAACTCTTAGTGAAAAGAAGACCGCAGTAGAAAACACGGTTCTTTTATTACAAAGCTGGCTGTTTGTTTATTAAATAGGTTGGTGTATGCATTATAGCAATGTTATATTAATTATACCTATCAAAAACACATAATTAACCAAATTTTGTTACAACTTTTTTGTAGGTAAGGTTAAGTTTGAAATAATGCAATTATGATTCTTTAAAATAGTATAAAGCATTAAAATGAGAAATAGAGTTTTACTTTTTTTAGTACTTATAAATGTGTTTTGCGTAAGAGCAACAACGGTTTCTTTAGCAGATGCGCATTTGGTGGCTTATAATTATGCTGTTTCAAAGTCTGCTTATAAAAACACAACGGTAGAGCATAGAAAAACATTTAGTTTCATTACAAAAAATGGAGTTGAAAAACCGCTTTATTATATGTTTAATTTGAATAACAATGGTTTTGTGTTGGTTGCTGCCGATGACAATGTAAGTCCTATTTTAGGCTACTCTGATGAGGGGAGTATCGATACTGCGAATGTTCCTCCTGCTTTTCAAAGTTTGTTAAACGAGTATAGTGCTTCAATTAAATCAATCATAGAATCAAATACCGTAAACCAAAATGCACAAAATCAATGGTTGGCGAGTTTATCCGCTTCTCCGTCATACTTGTCTGTTCAATCAAGTGTTTTGCCATTATTAAAAACGAAATGGGGGCAGAGTGGAGAATATAACGCCTATTGTCCTCAAGGCACGTTAACAGGATGTGTTGCAACTGCCGTTGCTCAACTTCTAAATTACTGGAAATACCCATCTCAAGGTTTTGGACTCGTATCATATGCTAGACCAACAATGGGAACCATCTCAGCAAATATAGCTGCTACTAAGTACGATTGGAGTATTATGCCGAATAAGCTTTTATCAACCAGTTCTTCAACTCAAAAGGATGCTGTTGCTAAATTAATGTATCAATGTGGTGTAAGTGTTTACATGAAGTATGGATATGGTGTAAGTGTTGCTCCATCAGGGAATGTTGTAAAGGCTCTTAAAACAAATTTTGGATATTCATCTAACGTCAAAATAATTAAAGCCAATCAATACTTTCCATATACACAATGGGAGAATGCACTTAAAAACGAATTGTATGCAAACAGACCTGTTTATTTTTCCGGGTTTGAGGATTCAATTTCTGGACATGCCTTTATAGTAGACGGAATAGATAACACAGGACTTTTTCATATTAATTGGGGATGGGATGGCAATAGCAATGGGTATTTTTCAATTTCAAACCCTAATCCTGCAGGAGTTCCCAATGGATACAAGCTTTTTCAAACAGCCATAGTTGGTATTGAACCAAAAACAACTATTCCGAAGCAAACTTTAGATATTACATCTTTGGCTAGTTTTCCGTCTAATATAACTTTTGGGAGTAGTAAAACCTTTACTGTAAGTGTAAAAAATACCGGCACAAAAAAAATTAGCGGCAATTTTGCTATCGTACTTACCAATCAAAAAAATACGTTTGTTAAAACATTAGACACCGCAAAAAACATATCCATTAATCCTGGTGCAACACAAAAAATTGTTTTTGCATTTTCTCAAATAAGCGTGGTTCCTAGTGATTATAAATTGGGTGTATATTACTTGCAAATCGGAATGCCACAGTGGCAATTGGTAAATACTACGCTTTCTAGTTACCCTGTTAATTTTAAGGTCGTTCCGCAAACCAATGCTATTGTTATGAATTCGTTAATTAACGTAAATCCTTCTCCATTGTTACTTACTGGAGGCTGCACAGTAACTACAAAAGTTATTAATAAGGGTTCAGCAACTTTTTCGGGCTCTTTGTATGCCAGTATTTATAAGGTAAATGGCGATTGGGTAAACGATATTGATGTTAAAAGTGGAATTACTATTGCTCCAAATGCATCTATTCAATTAGTTTTTTCTAATTCAAGTAATACCAATCTTGTATATGGAACATTTTATATTGCAATTAGAGTTAAAACGGGAAGTGCAAAGCCTGTATTTGTAAAGAATACACTATTGTTTCCAACTAGTACATTAAAAAGTTTTGTTTTGCCAAATAATAATACAAACGGTAATAAGTTAGATAGCACCATACCGGAGAATTCATTTAATGATTTTCGATTCGATGCAAAAATATACCCTAATCCGGTTGTTGATTATTTAACTATTGATGTAACTGGAAACGATAACTCATTTTTAACCAATACACATATTAAAATAATTGATATAAAAGGGCAATTGGTAAAAGAGGAAGAGATGAATTCTTTAGAAAATACAATAAATATGGCTGATTTAAAGGATGGTGTTTATTTTCTGAACATTCAAAATGGTACTAGTATTGGGCAACAAAAGTTTATAAAGATATCATCTAGTAATTAAATAGCTTCTTAAATAAAACAAACTTTTGGGAATTTATTTGTAGTATAATTTAGTAAATTTTAAACACATTTTTTGTTGTCAATATTTTGTTTAGTTGGTTGATGTACAGGTGCTTTCCGTTGTGCTTTTTGTTCTCGGATTACAATAATTGAATAAACTTGGGTAGAATCTTATAACAAATACGGGTAAATTGCATTCATCCTCAAAAAATAAGATTTGCCTATGTATTATACTTACTCAAATGCACTTAAAACAATCAACGGAGCATTTATAAAAGTTGTTACTTGGGGGGTGTTGTTCTTTTCGTTGTTTACTAATACTATTTTTTCTCAGTGTAATGCATTTTGCGATAATCCAGGGTTTGAGAATAATACATTAAACAAATGGAATTTTTTACCCACCGATACTGTAAAGAATACTTACACGAATCACTTTATCGGTCCTCAGATTTCCATTCAAAATACAGGTTTTGATTCTGTGTTAGCTTTAGCGGGTCATTTTTTACCAACAGTTAACCCCTTAAATGGCGGCCAGCATAGCGTTATGATTGGAGACTCCTATGGATTGGACAATAATGGTAGTAAAATATCTTATAGTTTTATTGTAACTCCAGCATTGGCAAATTTTAAGTATTCTTATGCTGTAGTTATAAACGATGCAGGATTTGACCATACTCCTGCCGAGCAACCTTATTTTTCTACAAAAATTAAGGATCAAAATGGAGCCGTTTTACCCTGCGGTGGAGATTATAAAGTAGTGGGTGGGCCAAATATTCCGAATTTCATAAAGGCATTCGATAATTTTTCTCCCTACAATCAATATGGGTATCATTACTATCCATTAGGGTCTGTTACACATCCCAATGAACCTGTTTATTATCGGCCATGGACAGATGTGTATGTAGATTTATCCAATTACATCGGTCAATGTGTTACCGTTGAATACGAGGTCCATGACTGTACAAAAGGAGGGCATTTTGCATATGCTTATGTGGATATGTCTTGCAACAATTTTCCGACATTTGATTCAAGTCCGCTTTCGTGTACTACTCTTAATGGCTTTGCTAGCGCACCAATTGGAGCATTGGGCTATACTTGGTCTGGCGCAGGTATAGTTTCTGGTATAAATAATGATTCTATTATTGTAAATCTACCTGGAATATACACCGTAACAATGGACTTGGCCGGAGGTTGCCAAAAAACAGCTCAAGTTGTTGTTGCAAATGCTGCTGATTTTCCAGTAGCATCATTTCAAGCATCAGCTAGCACATGCGCAGGTTTACCTATTACACTTACCAATACAACGAATACCAACAATATTCCAAATCCTACTTGGCAATGGGATTTTGAAAATGACGGAACGGTGGATGATGTAACGTTTTCTCCAACAAATACGTATGCTACAGACGGAACGTATTCAGTTAAATTAACCGCTACAAATGGGTTATGTGAGCACGATACTATTGTTTCGATAATTGTAAATGAGCTTCCTGTAGTTGATTTTACTGCAAGTAATTTATCAGGCTGCGGTAGTGTTTGTACTAATTTTAATGCAACAGGGTTAATAAATGTTGGTACCATAACAAATTATAATTGGTTTTTTAGTGATGGCTCACAAAGCTCTGTTGAAGACCCTTCTAAGTGCTTTACTTCGGATGGTTTATTTTCGGTAACTGTTGTTGCCACATCCAACAAGGGTTGTACTGCATCAAATGCAAAACCCAATTTTATAGAAGTATATCCAACGCCTGTTGCTGATTTTGCTACGTTGCCAAGTAGTGCTGATATACTAAATCCTGAAATTGATTTTGTTAATCAATCATCCGGTGCAACAAATTATAGTTGGAGTTTTGGTGATGGAGATATCAGCACAAATGTTAATTCGCAGCATTACTACGATCAAAATAGCGATAACTCAATAACAAATTATTTTCCTCAATTGATTGCTGAAAATCAGTACGGATGTAAAGATACCGTTATTAAAAAAGTAGAAATTCGTCCCGTTTTTTCGTTGTATGTTCCTAATGCGTTTACACCCAATAACGATGGAATCAATGATATATTCCAATTAGAAGGAGTTGGAATTAGAGAGTTTGAGTTGCTGCTATTTAATAGATGGGGCGAGCAAATTTGGGCAACTACGGACTTTGCCAATCAATGGGATGGAAAATCGCAAAAACTGGATAAAACTCTTTCTCAAATTGATGTGTATGTGTGGAAAGCCAATGTTATAGATATTTTTGGAAGTAAACATATATTAAATGGACATGTAAGTTTGATTCGGTAGGTGAAGAATAATTTGTAGTAACATAAGTTTAACATATAATTTAATATTTCCGAATATATTTAAGTGTTTGGTTATCAAATTTATACGTGTTATTTTTTTTTCGTCAGAAACAAATAGATATAAGCGTTGGTACATAAAACAAAATAGAAAAATATTTATGGTGCGCTTTATACATTAAACAAAAGGATGCTCAAATCCGTCTCTCTGCAAGAGCTTGCAGATACTATTCAAAAAAGTTTGAATGAGTATAATTTTAAAAACCAGATTTAATACTATCTAATAGGTATTACGACACTTTTACCATCCAATTGTGTTTGTCTTCTGCTCTTCCGTGTCTAATATTCTCCAACTCTTTTTTTACACGATTCGAAAAAATATTTCCTTCTACAGGAGGTAATTCGTAATCTTTCCCTTCAAAACCTATGGTAGATATATGTGCAATGGTAGCTGCGGTTCCTGCTCCAAATGCTTCTTGTAAAGTGCCTCGTTTATGAGCATCTACAATTTCGTCAAGGCTGATTTTGCGTTCCTGCACTCTGTAACCCCAATCTCTAGCCAATGCTAGCACGCTGTCTCTAGTTATACCCGATAAAATTGTATCTCCTATTGGAGGTGTTATAATTATATCGTCTATCACAAAAATAACATTCATTGTTCCTGACTCTTCTATAAATCGATGATTGCGGGCATCTGTCCAAATTATTTGCTGGTAGCCTCGTTGTTGTGCAAGTTTAGTTGGAAATAAAGATCTTCCGTAATTTCCGGCAGCTTTCACATATCCAATTCCGCCTTCTACAGCTCTTATGTAATTTGTTTCTACCAACACTTTTACCGGAGCCGAATAATATTGTCCAACAGGTGTAGTAAAAATCATAAACTTGTAGGTGTCTGATGCTTTAACACCAACATATTCGTCAGTTCCAATCATAAAAGGACGGATATATAAAGAAGACCCCGATGTTTTTGGAATCCATTCTTTATCCAATTGAACCAGTTGCTTTAATCCTTCAATAAACAAATCTTCCGGAACAATTGGCATTGCCATTCGTTCGGCAGATATATTAAATCGTTTCCAATTAGAAAAAGGGCGGAACAAAGCTATTTCACCGGTGTCAAAACGGTATGCTTTCATCCCTTCAAATATTGCTTGTCCGTAATGAAAAGCAGAGGTAGAAGGACTAAATAATAATTTCTCGTAGGGTTGAATTGTTGCACTTTGCCATTCTTCATTCGAATAGTCAGCAACAAGCATATGGTCTGAGAAGTATTTGCCAAATCCTAAATTATTTTCCTCAATTTCTGAGATTCTTGAAGTTTTCACTTTTTTTATTGCAATTGAGGGTGATGTAGTAATCATACAAATAGCTTTGGTTACATTACTAATATATCAATTATAAAGAAGAATGTTGCTATAAATTATTTGATTTTTGTCAGTATTTTCGCTCTAATTACACATTTAAACGATATAACGGAACATCTAAACCACTAATGTTGCTATTACCTGAACAAATACTTGAAAAATATTGGGGTTATAAGCAATTTAGACCACTACAAAAGGATATTATTTCATCTCTTATTAATGGAAACGATACACTAGGCTTAATGGCTACCGGAGGTGGTAAATCCATTTGCTATCAAGTTCCGGCTTTATTGATGAATGGTTTGTGTTTAGTTGTTTCTCCTTTAATTGCACTAATGCACGATCAAGTGGAAGATCTTACCGCTAGAGGTATAAAAGCCATTAATTTAAGTGGTTCTATCGGCTTTAAAGAAACCGATATGCTATTAGATAATTGTATTTATGGTGGGTACAAGTTTTTGTTTGTGTCGCCCGAAAAGCTCGAGAATAAACTTCTATTGGCAAGGTTAGAAAAAATGAACATCTCATTTTTGGCTGTGGACGAAGCTCATTGTGTATCTCAATGGGGATATGATTTCAGGCCAAGCTATTTAAAAATAAATTTAATTAGAGATATTCTTCCCTCAATTCCGGTATTAGCGCTTACTGCAACTGCTACCAAAACAGTAGTGGATGATATTGTAAAAGAACTAAGGTTTAAAAATGGGTTTCAACTGTTTAAATCTACTTTTTTAAGGTCGAATTTAAGTTACTCTGTTTTTGAAGAAGAAAATAAATTGAAAAAGTTGGAAACTATACTTGCCAAGGTAAAAGGAACCAGTATTGTTTATGTAAGGAATAGAAGGAAGACAAAAGAGATATCCGATTATTTGAATAGAAAGAATATTGATGCCGATTTCTATCATGCCGGATTATCTGCCAAACAGCGCATTGATAAGCAATACAACTGGATTTCCAATTCGTGTAGAGTAATTGTTGCTACCAATGCTTTTGGTATGGGTATTAATAAACCCGATGTAAGAAGCGTTGTTCATTTAGATTTGCCCGATTCTCCGGAAGCTTATTTTCAAGAGGCCGGAAGAGCAGGTAGAGATGAAAAAAAAGCGTATGCTGTTTTGTTGTATTCAAAAGCAGATGTGCTTAATGCTCGAAAGAACGAAGAGTTGGCCAATATAGGAAAGGAAGAACTAATTAAAATGTACAACTTGCTTTGCAATTACTTGCAAGTGCCTATTGGAATGGGCGAGGGAAGTACTTTTTACTTTGATATAAAAAAATTTAGCACTACGTATAAGCTAAATGCACAAGTTGTTTTTTCTACACTAAAAATAATTCAGGAAGAGGGATATATTTCATTGTCAGAAAATTTTAAGAACAAGTCGCAGCTTTTTTTTACAGTTTCTAAGCATGATTTATACTCATTTCAACTAGCCAATGATAAATTCGATTCGTTGATAAAAACAATATTGAGAATGTATGGAGGACTTTTCGATAATTACAGCGGAATTAGTGAGATTGATATTGCAAGAAAGTTAGATTCTTCTAGTGATACCATTAAAAAAGATCTATTGCTACTTCAAAAGCAAAATATTGTGTCTTATATTCCTGTCGAGGATTTGCCAATACTTACATTGATTAAACCCAGATTGGATTCCAAAAATATTTATGTTGATACAAAAAAAATAAAGCAGCGAGTTTTACGTTATAAGCAAAGGTTGGATTGGATGTTGGAATACATTACCAACTCGGATAAATGTAGAACAAGATTGTTGTGCGCCTATTTTGATGAAATTTTACAGCAAAATTGCGATGTTTGTGATGTTTGCAATGCTCATAAAAACGAACTAAGTGCTAAAGAGTTCGAAAAGATAGAAGCACACATACTAGAATTATTAAAAAAAGGGAATATTACATTGGAGGAGCTTAAAACAAAGTTGCCTATATTTAAGGAGAAAAAAATTGTAGAGGTAGTAAGGTGGTTGCACGAATACAAAAAAATTGTACTAAAGAACACTGCTCTTTCGCTCAAATGATAACACGTTGCAAAAAATATACAAATACATTATTTACCCTTTTTCTGGTATTGTTTTATTTTGCCGGTAATGCACAAATTGGATGTGTAGATTCTTTAAAGTTGATACAAAGAGCTGGATTGTATTGTCAGCCTGATTATAATCCGGTTTGTGGTTGCAACAATGTTACGTACCGTAATTTGTGTTTTTCTGACAATGGAGGTGTGGTAAGCTTTGTAGAGGGTATTTGCGAGAATATTGCCATAGATGTAAATCCCAATCCTACAATTAACGATATTTTTATTCGCATTATAGCCAAGAAAGAAACGAATATAAATTTTTACATTTTTGATTATTGGGGTAAACTTCAATTTTATAGAAAATTTACGTTTACAAAGGATGTGTACTACCCATTAAACATATCAGAGTGGGGCAGAGGTATTTATTTTCTTATTGCCGAAACCAATGGCGATTTTGTTTATAAAAAAATATCTAAACAGGATATTTAATTTAGTAAGCCGCTTCTATTTCTTTTAAAACTTCTTCGGCAGATTTTGGTGCATCAAAAAAAGAAATCATTTTAAGAATAACATTCTCAATAACAGAATCTGGGCACGATGCGCCACTGGTTATAATTACTGTCAAAGGCGACTTGCGAGGCAGGAAATCTGTTGTTGTAAGATGCTTTTTTTCGTGGTAGTTGAAATGATGGATAGAATCTCTCGATTCAATTTCTTTTTCAGAAGAAATAAAATAAGTTGGAAATTTACGTTCGCATAGTTCCACTAAATGCGATGTGTTTGAACTATTGTACCCACCAACTACAATTGCCATGTCGGCATTAATTTCTAGTAAACCATAGGTAGAGTCTTGATTTTCATTGGTTGCATAGCATAGGGTATCTCTTGTATCAGAAAAATGATTCTTACTATTTTGTTCTCCATGTTTGGTAATCATTATTTGCTTGAAGTATTCGGCTATTTCTTGTGTATCGGTAGCCAGCATAGTGGTTTGGTTAATTACACCAACTCTTTCTAAGCAGGTATCCGGATCGAAATTCGAAGAGTATCTATTGGCAAATGTCTTCTCAAAAGCATCTTTCGATACTTTACCTAAAATGTAATTACCCAGTATTTTTGATTCTTCTAAATCTTTAACAACAATAGAAGGAGCGTGTGTCTCGCTCCTGGAGAAGGTTGCACGTGTTTCTTCGTGTTTGTGTTTACCATGTATGATAATAGTGTAATTTTCTTTTCCTAATTTTTCCGACTTGTTCCAAACACGCTCCACAAAAGGGCAGGTAGTGTTGTATTTATGCACTTCAACACCAATAGCGCTTAGTTTTTTTTCTATTTCTAAAGTAGTTCCAAATGCAGGAATAATAACTATATCATCACTTTTTAAATCTTCAAACGGGAAAAGCTGATTACCCTCAGTATCCATCAAAAACTGAACACCTCTAGAAACTAAATCTTTGTTTACTTCCGGATTATGTATCATTTGGCTGATAAGAAAAATCCTTTTTCCCGGATTTTCTTCTACTGCCTTAAAAGAAATTTCGATTGCGTTTTCTACACCGTAACAAAAGCCAAAATGACGTGCTAAATAAAAACGAATAGAACCAAAATCAAGCAGAGTAGGAGTAAAATCTTTCTTTTTTGAATCAGCGGTTTTTCTGATTGTTTTTACTTTTGAAATTAACTTACTTCTATAAAATTCAGGTACGTTGAATGTTTTCACAAGATTTGTATTTAAACTAATTTACAAACAATAAGTTAATTGTTTTTGTTCTCTAATTACTAAAATTTTCAATCCAACTATTATTTGAAAATCTTATTAAACAAACTTTCCTTGCCAAACAATGCTTTTACGCATTCCATAGAAATAAATATGCCCGGAAGTATTGCAAAAATTGCAGGCCATGGCCATATTTCTAGATAAACGAGTTGTAATACGTACATAATTTCAAACATGGCTGCAAAACTCATTATCGCAATACATAATACAAACAACCATTTAGGGATGTTTATACGTTGTTTTTCTTGTTTTACTTTACTGAAGCTATCCCAGTCGTAGTGGAATTTTTCGTTTGCTTTTGAGCTTTTCCCGTAGTACTTATAGTGGAAAGCTTGTTCCTTTTCGTTTGATATGTTTGTTGAATTGCTGCTACCACCGGAAAGCTGCAAATCGTATAAGTACCTATTTTTAGTATTGGATAAGGTTTCGTAGGCTAACGAGTATGTTAAAAATAATTGATGCGCTTCTTCCGATTTATTGATATCGGGGTGGTATAACTTTGCTTTAACTCTAAATGCTTTTTTTATTTCATCTTCGGACGAAAATCGTGTTACTCCTAATAATTCATAGTAGTTTTTAGATTGCATCCGGTCTTTTATTGATAAGAAGCCGACAAAATTTCGATGTCTTTAATAAGTCTATTTACATCAGTAGAGTCCGTTCCATCATAAAACCCTCTAATATGTTTTTCTTTATCAATTAATGCAAAATTAGGTGTATGTATAAAATCGTCTGGACCGCCATCGCCTTGTTCAGCATCTAAATAATAGCTCTCTCGTGCTATTTTATACAGCTCTTTTTTATCGCCAGTTAGTAAATGCCATTTGGACGCATCAATATTTTTTTGTTTTGCATATTCGCTCATTACAGACACGCTATCTGTTTCTGGATCTACGGTGTGTGATAAAAATAAAATTGTGTTGTCTGGCTTGTAATGCTCATAAACACGATACATTTGCGATGTCATTACCGGACAAATACTTTTGCAGGTAGTAAAAAAATAATCTACCACTACAATTTTATTTTCCAAATCTTTAAGTGTTATCGTATTCCCAAGTTGATTGTAAAAAGCAAAATCCTTTATTTTATGGTAAGAAACTGTTGTCTTGTATTTACCGTCAACTAGCACCGAATCTTCTTGCCTGTTTCCAAAGTATTCTAATTCACGAAGTGGTTTGTTTTTTTTATTTAAGAAAACAACTCCCAAAAAAACAAGAACGCCTCCTAATACAATTAGTAGAATGTTGGTATATTTTTTATTCATCATGATACAAGTAATATGTGGTAAATAGAAACAAGCGCAAAGATACAAACTTCATTGCGAATACGTATCGATTAATTCTTGCTACTAACTTTGATGCTTCATTGTAATTAAACAAACCAATTTAAATTGTTTAAAGTCCTATATCCGATAGTACAAATATTTCAAAATCTTCTACTGTCTAATTACGGTTTATTTAGTATTTTAAGCACAGTTATTCTTAATTCGAGAAGAACAGAATTGTATGAATAGGCAAATTGTAATTATATGTTTGGTTTTTTGTGCTCCAATTTTATATAGAGCGCAGACTAATTTGTTGCCTAATCCTAGCTTTGAAGTGTTTAAGAGTAAGAGTAAGCTTATTACAAGTGCCTTGCCATGGAAAAATTTAAATTCGGTAGATTATTATCGTGAGCCATTTAAGGCAGACACAAGCAAATATAAAGGAGCTCATTCCGGAGTGGGTTATGGTGGTATTCGTTTTCAAAAGGCATATAAGGAGTTTTTATTTACAAAACTACAGCAGCCGCTAAAAAAAGGTACAGTATATTATTTTGAAACGTATGTGCGACTTTCCTTTTGGAGCAATGCTTCTATCAAATCTTTTGGTGCCTATTTTTCAAAAACTAACTATAAAACATCCGATAAAGTAGATTCATCCAACTCTGTGGTAACATTTATTAAAAAAGGACTTTTTGATAACGATAAGTGGATTAAAATTTCCGGTACATTCAGAGCTTCCGGTGGCGAGAAGATTATTACAATTGGCAATTTTACCGATAATTTCAAAAAGGAATTTACTAAACTAAAACCATTTAAAATAGAGTTTGTAAAAAGTGAGGCGTATTATTTTATTGATGATTTATTGCTTACCGAATACAAGGATACTTCAAAGTTAGCTAAGCTAGAAACCTTTAAACTGCTTGAAGATACTGTCTTTAAAAAGGGTATAACATTTAAGCAAGGACAAATTGTATTACTTGATAATGTTAAGTTTGAGCCCAATCAAGCCGATTTACTTTTAGAATCTACTTTGCAAATGGATAAGTTTATCGATTATTTAGAAAATCATCCCGATTCGGAAGTGGAGATAATTGCTCATACAGATAATTCTGTAAGCAGAAAGGTTGCTAAAAAACTATCCAAGGCAAGAGCAAAGGCCATAGCAGAATATTTGGCAAGTAGAGATGTATTAAACAAATTATATATAAAAGGATTAGGTAGCGATTATCCTTTATATTTGGAAGACAAAGATGCTTCAAAGAATGACCGAGTTGAATTTGTTGTAATTAAAGAATAGTAATGCAAGAGAATAATCTGTCAACTTCCGTACTTGGAAATAAGAAAATAATAAATGCCTGGACAACTTATGATTTGGCTGTTTCCGTCTATAATTTGGTTATTACGGCTACTATATTCCCAATTTATTATAATAACGTAACATCTGAAAAAGATGCGAATGGAGAAGTAATAAGCAATACCATTGATTTGTTTGGATTCACGTATAAGAATACCACTTTGTACGATTATTCATTGGCATTTGCTTTCTTAATAGTAGCCTTGCTTAGCCCATTGCTTTCCGGAATTGCAGATAGCGGTGGTAGCAAGAAAAAATTTATGATGGTTTTTTGTTACATGGGCGCAGCGGCCTGTTCTGCAATGTTTTTTTTCACAAAAGGAAGTATTGTTTTAGGATTGCTACTCTCTATAATTGCCTGTATTGGCTATACTGGTAGTATGGTTTTTTACAATGCGTATTTGCCCGAAATAGCAGAGCCTGCGCAACAAGATAAAATTAGTGCCAAAGGATTTGCCCGTGGCTATTGGGGAAGCTCCATTTTGCTAATTGTAAATTTAGTTTTAATTCAAAAGTTTGAATGGTTTGGGTTTTCGGATGTAGGTTCGGCAACCAGATTTTCTTTTCTATTGGTAGGATTGTGGTGGTTTGGATTTTCTTTAATTCCATTTTATCATCTACCTGGCAATATTTATAATAAAGACTCCAAAAGCAATAGTATTGGTAAAGGTTATGCCGAGCTACGAAAAGTATGGCTCGATTTAAAACAGAATAAAAATCTTACCCGTTATTTATTTGCCTTTTTTATTTATAGTATGGGTGTACAAACCGTTATGCTAGTTGCAAATCATTTTGGGATGGAAGAAATTGTGGACGAAAACGGAAAACACATGGAAACCGGACAGCTCATCCTTACTATTTTAATTATCCAGTTTGTGGCTATTTTAGGTGCACATTTGTTTTCTTTTATTTCTGCTAAAAAAGGAAATATTTATACGCTTCGTTGGGCAACCCTCATTTGGTCATTGGTTTGCTTATCAACGTATCTATTTGTATTTACACCAACTCATTTTTATATAACTGCTGCGTTTGTTGGGCTGGTAATGGGTGGTATTCAGGCTCTTTCGAGATCAACCTATTCTAAGCTTTTGCCAGATACAGAAGACCACACATCCTACTTTAGTTTTTACGATGTGTGCGAGAAATTGAGTATTGTATTTGGGATGGCATTGTTTGGTATAATAAACGAGTTTAGCGACAGAATGCGAACTCCAATAATTCTTTTAATCTCATTCTTTGTTATAGGATTTGTATTACTTTTGAGAGTGAATAATAAAAAAATATAGAATTCTAAAATTTAGATTCTGGAAAATATTTTTTAGAATTTAGTGTTTAGAATTTAGAATTTAAATTTCTTTATGATTGTTGATATTTTTATTCCCTGTTTTATAGACCAAATTTATCCGGATGCTGGATTTAATATGGTAAAAGTATTAGAGAAGGTTGGCTGTTCTGTTAATTATAACCCGGAACAAACCTGTTGTGGGCAACCTGCTTTTAACGGTGGTTATTGGTCAGAAGCAAAAGAAATAGGGGAGAAGTTTATCAAAGAATTTCAAAACGATAGATATATTGTATGCCCTTCCGCATCATGTGTTGGGATGATTAAAAATTATTATCCTGACCTATTTCATAATACGGTTCTACACAATCAATACAAACAAGTACAAAAAAATATGTACGAGTTTACCGACTTTTTGGTAAACGTGTTGAAGATTACCGATATAGGCGCTAAATTGGATGGTATTGCAACGTATCATGATTCCTGCGCAGCGTTGCGTGAATATGGTATAAAAAGAGAGCCTAGAGTTTTATTAGAAAAGGTGCGTGGCTTAACTTTAAAAGAAATGGAAGATACCGAAACGTGCTGTGGTTTTGGTGGGACTTTTTCTGTTAAGTTTGAACCGATTGCTGTTGGAATGGGAGAACAAAAAATTGAGCATGCAATGGCTACAAAAGCAGACTATTTGGTTTCTACAGATATGTCGTGCCTTATGCACATGGATGGGTATATAAAGAACAAAAATTACAACTTAAAAGTAATGCATATTGCCGATGTGTTGGCAAGTGGGTGGGATTAATTAGTTGAGCTATTTTCTATATACATTTCGCTTATTTCGCTTTAACGTTTTTCGTTGATGTTTAGTGGCTTTTTGCAATACCTCTGCATTTTCTTTACGAATATAATCACTGGGCTTTTTTTTTAGCTTTAAATACGGGTTGTGCGGACCTTTGCTTCTACATGAAACAATAGTTAAGGAGAAAATAAAAAGAAGTTTAAGCCAAAAATTCACGTTACGCTGTATTATGTTTTTTTAGTGTTTTCAAGCAAGCTTACAGCCTCTTTAGGTGTTAAAATGGGTAATGTACTAGTTTTAAAATCTTTGGTATCACGTGTCACTATAAATTCAACTTTCGGTACTGATAAAGCACAATTATATTGAATGGCATCTTCAAAATCTTTAAATCCTGACTTAATAGATTTTTTAATAATTTCTTCTGAGACATCTACTATTTCAGTTAAATCACTAAGTTCTGCTAGAAGTTTAATTGTTTCTATATGAGAAGAGGATTGTTTTAGAATGTAATAGATGTTATTGAAAGAAACAGCAGAAATGTATATTTTAACTTTTCCTTTTAAAGAAAAGTTAAATAATTTAGCCGCATCCCAAGAGAATGGTTTTCTATCTGCTAAAAAATCGATTAGGATATTCGTATCTATAAATATTCTAATCATAATTTATATTTTTTTCCTAATTCTTTGGTCAATTCAGCTTTGTAGTCAAAATTAGCTGGTATTTTAATACGTCCAATTAGGTTTAGAATTTTAGGGGAAATAATATCTTCCTTTTCCTCTTTAGAGGTTAGCGACATCAAATAATTTTCTACAATATCAGAAAGGCTTTTACCTCTTTTTTTAGCATATTTTTTTGCAACTAAAATTACAGAGTCTTCAATTGTTAAGGTTAATTTTGTTGTCATAACACGTGTATTTATCTATATAAATATACGTGTATTTTGTTAATTATTCAAGCAACCCAAAAACATTTATTTTACTGACATTCCCAAATTGTAAAACACGAAAGACCACATATCCGTAAACTCATCAACCAGTTTAGATGTTGGCTTTCCGGCTCCATGTCCAGCATTAGATTCTACACGAATTAAAATAGGTTCGTTTCCTTTTTGTTTCTCTTGCAAGGTAGCTGCAAATTTGAAAGAATGTGCGGGCACAACCCTGTCATCGTGATCGGCAGTAAGAATTAAGGTTGCCGGGTAGCTTACTTCTTTTACATTGTGTAATGGAGAATATTTGTATAAACACTCAAATTCTTCTTTATTATCGCTAGTTCCATAATCCGGAGCCCAACCCCAGCCAATGGTAAATTTATGGTAGCGTAACATATCCAATACGCCTACAACTGGCAATGCCACTTTTGCAATATCAGGTCGTTGGGTCATTACTGCGCCAACCAACAATCCTCCGTTTGATCTTCCGTGAATAGCAAGCTTGTCACGTGTAGTGTATTTTTCATTTACTAAATAGTCGCTAGCAGCAATAAAATCGTCAAATACATTTTGCTTATTACATTTCGTACCTGCTTTATGCCAATCTGCACCCATTTCGCCACCACCTCTTAAATTGGCAACCGCATATACACCTCCATTTTCAAGGAAAAGAGCTCTATCTACTCTAAATTCAGGTGTAAGGCTTGCATCAAATCCTCCGTAACCATATAAGAATGTTGGATTAGAGCCATCTAGTTTAATTCCTTTTTTATGTGTAATAAACATAGGTATTTTAGTACCGTCTTTGCTGGTATAGAAAACTTGTTTAGTTTCCATAGCATCGGAATTAAAATCCATTTTAGGTTTAAAAAAGTCTTTCAGCTCACCGGTATTTATATTGTATGCTAAGATGCTAGTTGGCGAAATAAAAGTAGTATATGGCATGTAACATATCGAATCGCTGTCGCCAAAGTTTGTACTCGTGCCAATTCCAGGTAATGCAATTTCTTTTAGTCTTTCTCCTTGCAAGGAATATACATAGCATTTGCTGCTTACATTTTCTTGATAAGAAACAATAAATTTGTCGCCTATGTTTGCAAGTGTTTCTAGTTTATAATTCCCTTCAGGAATAACAGTTTTAAATGCATTAGTAGTTGGTTTAGCCAAATCAAATTCTACTAGTTGAAATTTAGGTGCATTTCTGTTGGTAACAACAAATAATTTTTCGCCAATAATTTCATTCGCATCAAAATCTCCAGTAAAATCATCTACAAGTGCTATAAAGTCGGAATTAGCTTTGCTTAAATCTTTAACTTTTACCATTGTACCGCTAGTTCCTTCGCTTATCCATAGTAAAAGGTATTTGCCATTTTTAGAAGTTTGTACTCCAAAATAAAGAAGTGTGTTTTTTGAATCTTCGTAAACTAGTTGGTCTTTTTCTTGTGTATCACCTAGTTTGTGGTAGTACACTTTTTGTTGCTGATTTTTTCCGGATAACTCTGTTCCTTCTTTTGGTTTAGAATAGCCTGAATAATAGAATCCATCGCCTTTCCATGCAATGCCTGAAAATTTAGTCCAGTTAATATGGTCTGTCAATAATTTCTGAGTTTTTAAATCAAAAACATAAAACTCTGTCCAGTCGGAGCCTGCTTTTGACAAACCATATGCAATGTAATTGCCATCAGGAGTAGGGTAGTAGCCGGTAATGGAAGTTGTACCATCTGCAGCTAAAAGATTTGGATCTACAACTACAATTGGCGATTCGTTATTTTTTTGTGCAAACAAAACACTTTGATTTTGTGTGCCGTTATTTTTTGCAAAAATCAACCATTCGCCTTTTTTAGTAGGCGTTCCCATTTTCTCATAAGCCCAAAGCTGCGTTAAACGTTGTTTTATTTTTTCTCTGTCTGTAATTTTTGATAGATACGAAAAAGTAAGTTCATTTTGCTGTTTTGTCCACTCTTTTGTTTCGGCCGAATTATCGTCCTCTAACCAACGATATGGGTCAGCTACTTTTACTCCAAAGTAGGTATCTGTTGTATCAACTTTAGCTGTTTTAGGATATACCATTGATTCTGTTTTTGTAGTAGAATTTTTGCAGGCTACTATTAGTAATAAGTTAGCAATTACTAGGCTCGAGAATTTTGTTTTCATTTACAGTAGTATAATGGTGTATAAAAAAAAACGTTGCCTCTAGTAGAAGCAACGTTTTATAGTATCTTATTTATTTCGAATTATTTTGTAGTAAGAAATCCTTTTTCCTTAGCTTCTTTAATACAAGCAGAAATACCTTTTTTGCTTATATTTCTAATTGCGGCTGCAGAAACACGCAATGTAATCCATTTATTTTCTTCAGGAATAAAAAAACGTTTAGTTTGAAGATTTGGATTAAATCTTCTTTTAGTTTTTACATTAGAGTGAGACACTTTATGTCCTACAATTGCTTTTTTTCCTGTTAATTGACAAATTCTAGCCATGACACATAATTTTTGAGAAGGGCAAAGTAACACAATTTTTTATAAATATGCAAAAATGGCTACTATTTTATTGCTAATTAGGTTTTTATTCCCCCAAACGGATATAGGCTATCATTTATTTGGTTTGTTGGGCTGTTTTTTATTATATGTGCGAATCTGTATAAGATTAGGAATACCACTACTACTTTAATTCAAATGGAATGCTTTTGGTTGGATAGCTGAAGTTTTTGTTTTCTGTTTCAGTAGTCGCAGTTACCGAATTGGGGTTTACTGAGTATAAATAGGCGATTTCATTATCTGCCCCCATTTTTATATGTATTTTAATTTCCTTTCCGATTTCTGCAGGTTCTTCAAGTCGCACCAGTGTTGGGCGCGATTGGCTAATATATTTATCGTTGTTTTCCGGATTTACCTTATAGCTTACAACTGCAGAATGAATTGTTATATATAAAACTTTACTACCATTTTCAATACTGTCTGTTAAGGTGTAGTTGCATTTATCAACATTACTGTAGTTGTCCTGGTTATAAAGCAATTGTACCACAAGGCTATATTTAGTGGGGGGAGGTTGGTTGGTTTCAACATTAAAAGAAGAATGAATAAGGAAATGCTCTATTTGCAAGGTATTTATTGATATTGTATCAGTTTTCTCTAGCAGGGATTCAACGTATTTTTCTTTTTTAACTTTTCCTTCTACCGCCAAAGCAGTAATAAAAACGCCCCAACTATACGGAATAACAAACCAAAAGAGATAAAATCGGGGATCTTTAATGGTTACACCATATTTTAAGCATAACCATTTTGATAAAATTAATATTGGAGGCCATAGCAGTGTTGTTGCAAATGCTAATCCCAACTGTTTATCGCCCTTTAAAACAGTATTTACATTATATAATTTGCAAAGCAAAATATCGGATAGCATATTTATAGCGTATCCTACCATCCCAAATAGTGGAATAAAACCAATAATAATTATTACAGCAACAACAATTATTGTAGTTCTCATGCTAGGCATTTTTTAGGGCTTGTACGATGTTTGTTGGCATTGTAAAATAGTCATAATTGACCGAAATTTATATATTATTCAATGATTATTTCGCAATCAAATATTATATGGAGTTTGTTTCATATTGTTTTAAACTAAGGTATCTAGGTGGTCTTTTAACCTCGATATCTCCTATTTAGGAGTGTTTTGCTTCGTTTTTTGTAATTTCCAGGGTGTTTTATTAAAAGTATTTAACAAAATATCCACAACGCTAGGTTGGCATTACCACTTGGCTAACTTTGCAAGTTCGTGCGGGAAACTGCACTATAATCTGTAATAGTTAGATATAATGCAAAAGGAAACATTAGAAGGAATAAAGCAAAATTACAGCACATTGTTGCCTCAAAACCCCGAAACTATATTGATTTTGGCGGCATTGCAAAGTAAGATAGAAAATCAAATAATAGAGGAATCGTTTACTCAACATGATTTTGATGAAACTATTGACGAGGTGGGCGATTTCTTGCAGCGTGAGCAAAGTATCCAAAAGGAAAATATATCTAAAAAATTAAGTCAATACTATTATACAACTCTTAAACGCGGAAACGAATACCGCTACCAACTTACTGTATTTGCGCGCGAATTGGTGCAATTGCTTACAAACGAGTTAGAACCTCAATTCGATAATATTGATTTGAGTTACACATTCGAACGTACTCTTAAATTGACAGCAGAAGATTTAGATACGGTTACAAAATTTGAATACTGGTATTTAAGCCACTTTCAACCGGCTAAACGTGTTATATTATCACATACCGAAAATTTACAACGTTTGGTGGACGCCAAAACAATTTCGTTGCGCGAACTTTTAAAAAACTCATTAGAAAACACCAAAGAGCTTATCAATAGCTTTATTGAAATATTTGAGGCTCTTGGTAAGCAAACCGAAGGGTTGACACATACCATTGCCTTTAAACAAGAAGTAATAGACAATATAAAAGCGGCAGAAGAGCACTTTAAAGAAAGCAAAGATTCTTGGGAGAAATATACACGCATTCGTTTTGAAGTAGAGCGTTTCTTCGAAAATATCGATTACCGTGTATTATCTATTAACGATAGAATTCAAGCATCTACCTCACGGTTAAAAACATTGTACGACACCTTACGCTATAAGCAAATTTTCAAATTAAAGCTCGAGAAATTTTTAACCTATTTAGTTAAAAACAGTACCGTTGATAGCGAAAAAGAAATTAAGCTACCCGAAAACGTTCAAACACGCAAGATTCCTTATTGGAGAAAGAAATTGGTGGGTATTCCGGTTTTAGATTTTGTGGATGTTGAATTGCGCGATACTCCAAACTTTGAAGAAGATCAGGAGTATAAAAATATGAAGGAAAAAGAAAACATGCGCATGCTCAATCGCCAAGAAAGCGTTACTAAATGGTTGGAAAGCATGAATGCTGATTTTGAAGGTGGAAAAACCATTGATTTTGATAAATGGTTCAAGCAAATTTACAGCATAGAACAAAATCTGGAAGTGCCGATTGATGTGTGCTACGGACTTATTCAGCGTTACGGAAAAAATAAAGATGCAAATTTAAATATAGAGTCGAAACCGTTTAAAGCCAAGGAGGATTTAACAACATGGAAAATGAAAATAGTGCCTTCGCATTCTTAGACACAGAAACAGCGTCTAAGTATTTTGCCGAAGTTGATTTTGCCTTAAAGCAAGGCAGACATTTGCAACACTATGGCAATGATGCAAAATTGTGGGATTATGTGAGCGATCATTACGAGCAATTGGCGCATTACTACCAACATTTGTTTGGTGTGTATTTGCGTAAAGACAGCAATGAGCGCGATGTGTATTTCTATTTAGATTTTCCGGAAGATGGCCACGGACGATTTGTACAAGATCGTAATAAAGATGTAGATGATAGAATGGTTATTATTGGCATTCTATTATTGAATATGTATAAAGAACGCTTTTTTGAAGGGAAAGAAGTTAAATGGAATACCATTGAACAAATTATTGAAGAAGGAGAGCAGAAAGAGTTTTGGCAGAAATTACTGTATGGCGAAGCTAAACGTAATTATACGCCAAATGAGAAAGAAGAAATGCGCAGAAGAATGGAGCGAACGCTAAGCGAGTTTAATAGACTAGGTTGGATTACATGGATAAATCAAGAAGCATTACATTTTGAGATTTTACCTGCAATTGACCGTTTATCGCGTTTGTATGCCAATGAAATAAGTAATGTTGAACTAATGAGCGAATTTATCAATGAGCAAATATCCTAGAATTTATGCACTGTCCACCGTTGGTGTTAGACAGCACAACAACTCCGATTATTTATTACATCCCGTACGTACCGATTTTACCGGTGATAACGGTTTAGGTAAATCTATCATTGCCGATTTAATGCAATTGGTATTTATCCCAAAACGTGACATGTGGCGTCCGGGTACCGAAGGGGTAGATAAAAATGACAGACGTATTGAAGGTATTCCATTGAATAAGGATTATGTTCAATATGCATATACTTTTATTACAATTGAGCGTTACCAAGGTCGTTTTATAACGATGGGTGTTTACATACCTAAAAACTCTCGTTTGCCGGTACGCCCGTTCATTGTTCAAAAAAGCGATGATTTTGAATCTAAAACATTGATCTCTTTTGACCATCCGCTTAAAGCAACCGATTTTATTGACGAAAATAAAAACACGTTAGATTTACGCGAGTTAAAAGAACATCTAAAAGCTAAGTATGGCTTGACGTTGAAAGATTTTTTTAAATCGGACGAGATTAATTTGTACTACGAGTTGTTGTACAAAAATCAATTGGTGCCAATCGATTTAACAAAAGAAACCAATCTTAAAACATACGCAAAAGTATTGCAATCGTTTGCACGTGCTAAAACGCTTGATATTACTAACTCACGCAGCTTACAAAACTTTTTGTTTGAAGACAATCACGACATTAAGAATTTGTTTGATGAGCAAAAAGACCTATTGGTAAGCTATATACGCCAATACAACACCAATCGTTCGCTTATTAAGG
>JAFLBG010000042.1 GCA_017303975.1 Bacteroidota bacterium | reverse complement strand
ACGTAACAAAATTTATTAGCAGCCTTGACCTTTTATTGCTTTTGTGTCAAGGCAAAAGCAAAATAGCAGGCTATTTTAATTGCTCTTGTTCAAAAAAGGTTCTAACTTGCTTCAGTAACGCCCACCAAATGGGAGAGTCGGTAAAATTTACGGATTCTCCCATTTTATTTTTAGTATTCATTCTCTTTCTATTCCCCCTACCGCCCTTGTATTTACTGATATAGCTATAAGGGGTAAGAAAATCAAGCCCAATTTTTTTGTCCCTTAAAGAATGGTTCGTTATTCCTGCTAAGGAATGTATAGATAAGTCAGGGAAAGACAAATACATATATTTTTTGGTACGTGTTTTTGCCCGTGAGAAATTGCTTTAATATAGTCTTAAATTAAAATACTCAAAGACTATACTAAGAGGGATGTTGCAAAAACCGTAACAAAAAATATGGCAGTTAAGAAAGTGCGTGGATTATCTATTACCACTTTTAAAGCGTGTGGAAAGTAAGTCTACCAATAGAGACATAGAATAGAAAGTGCGAAAATGGCGTATCTATTGGTAGTCTTACTATGCAAGCGTTTGTAAGTAGTGAGTAAAAGGTTAGTTTGCTTTGGCAAGTGCCATTTACTCACTTCTTACAAACTGTGCGAAGGATTTTATTTTTGGCATTGTCTTTGGTTATTCAAAGGCCATGACAAAAATAAAATAGCGAAGCGGGCAGTTTTTTTATGGAATAATAAAGCTGGTAGTAAAAGTTGTTCACAATAATAAAATGAAGATTTACTTTTAGTTATTTTTAGAAATAACTAATAAATACAAGATGATTAACTATTTTCTTTATGCCCGAAAGTCTTCTGAATCGGAAGAAAGGCAGGTAATGTCAATAGAAGCACAGTTAACTGAGTTAAGGGAATATGCTCTCAAGGAAAAGATAAATATCATAGAAACATTTACGGAGAGTAAAAGCGCAAAGCAACCGGGGCGGATGGAATTCAACAGGATGATAGCAAAGATTTATGAAACCAAAGAACCAATTGGAATCATTGCCTGGCATCCCGACCGGCTGGCGCGGAACAGTATGGATGGAGGGCAAATAATTTATCTAATCGATATTAAAAAAATTTCTGTCTTACGTTTTCCTACTTTTTGGTTTGAGCCCACACCCCAGGGATTGCTTATGTTAAATAATGCTTTCGGGCAAAGCAAATACTATTCTGATAATCTCTCAGAAAATGTGAAACGGGGAATCCGCCAAAAAATCAGGCGTGGAGAGTGGATAGGCAAAGCCCCTGTTGGATATACGAATAATTACAAAACAAGGAATATAGAGCCCGATCCTATAAAAGCTAAAATAATCAAACAGTTATTCATGGATTATGCCGATGGAAAGTATAGTATGAATAGCGCAAGGGAACGCCTGAAATATTTGGGGATTGAAAGTAAGAGCGCTAAAATGATAAGTGTTTCAAAAGTGGAATGGATACTCACTAATCCTTTGTATTATGGAGTAATAAAACATAAGGAAGAATACCACGAAGGAAAATTTGAGCCCCTAATAAGTAGAGAGACTTTTGACGCAGTGCAAAGGAGGTTAAAAGAACGTTCCCAACCAAGAAAAAGTAAGCACAGGCATGATTTTGGTTTTACCGGGCTATTAACATGCGGGGAATGCGGATGTGCAATAACGGCTCAATTTGCAAAAGGTAACGGAGGAACTTACCGTTATTACCGCTGCACAAAAAAGCGCGTGAAATGTTCACAGGGATATTTAAGGGAAGATTTAATGTTAAGTCAACTGAGGGCGGAGCTTCAAAAGATTTCCCTGCCTGATGAATGGGTTCATAAAATGCAGGCTCAAATTGATTTATGGGAAAAGGAAAGTCAAGGAGAAATAATCCTTTTTGCCCAAAATCTGGATAGCAAATTAAAAGAAGTGGATATTGTGTTGGACAAATTGGTTAATGGTTTTCTGGAGGGTATAATTGATAAGGATACATACCTTAAAAAGAAATCGGAAATTATCAACGAAAAGCAAAGTCTTCAACAAAGAAAGACAGGTTTGGGGCAAAAAGGGTTATTATGGCTCGAACCATTGAGAGATTGGCTAAAAGTCGCTCACAGTGCTGCAAGTATAGCTTCCTCAACTGAAATGAATAAAATAAAATCGATTTTACAAAAAAGTGGAACGAACCATTCTTTAAGGGACAAAAAAATTGGGCTTGATTTTCTTACCCCTTATAGCTATATCAGTAAATACAAGGGCGGTAGGGGGAATAGAAAGAGAATGAATACTAAAAATAAAATGGGAGAATCCGTAAATTTTACCGACTCTCCCATTTGGTGGGCCTTGTTGGAATCGAACCAACCACCCACAGCCCCGATAGCTATCGGGGGAGTCTGTGTTATAAGTTTTTCAGTTTTGTAACTAATTCCGGATAAGATTTTAGATTTTTAATATACTGTGCGCTTTTCATTTTTTTGATGTGCTTTTCTATTTTTAACGCTTGATTAAAAGTGTTGCACTCGATATACAGAAAAAGCTCCCAATCACTAGCCTTAGCAGTAAAATGAGAATTACCATAGAAGTGATTATTATGTTTTGCAATTTTCACATCTACGGAATCTTGAGTTGCCCCTGTATAAAAGCGATTCAACTTTTTACTAAAAATAATGTAGCAGCTTGGCATAAGAATGAAAAAACCTTCTAAACTAATTATGTTTAGAAGGTTTTTGTGGTGGGCCTTGTTGGAATCGAACCAACCACCCACAGATTATGAGTCTGTTGCTCTAACCGAATGAGCTAAAGGCCCCTATAAATAAAACTAAAAAAGAACAAATATATTTAACCCAACCACCCACAGCCTTGATGGCTATCGGGGCTGTCTGTTGCTCTAACCTCCCGATAACTATCGGGAGAACTAAAGGCCCCTTTTAAAGAGATAGCGAAAATAGCTAATAAAGGTAAAATATACAAATCAAATTAAAGTTAGTGTAACCATTGTGTTTTCGATACTTTATTTATGTTTAGCTAATCTGCATTTTGTGAATAAAATTCCTTGTATTTTGTCAACTTATCTCACTTATTCTCGTTCAAGTAGCAAGAAATGCGTACAAAAGAAGGATTTAATTTTTTTTATAACTGTTGGCTGGCAAGCCTTTTTCTGCTTTTGTCTTCTTCTGCCTTTGCTACACATATAGTAGGTGGCTCGCTAACCTACATCCATAATGGAGGCTCCAATTATACCGTTACTCTTAAGCTATACCGTGATTGTTCTCCAGGAACAGCTTCGTTTCCTAATAGTATAACGGTTGTTGTTAGGGGGTATGATGGTGCCACATTTCCTACAAGTAGAGATTTTAATATATCGCTAGGACCAGTAACTCCTGTGCCTTCGAATTTGGATAGTTGCGCACTTCCTCCTAATCCTATGCCATGCGTAGAGGAGGGGCTTTATACCAGAACAGTTAACTTACCGGCCAATCCTGGGGGGTATCATTTGTACTATCAACTAATTGCTAGAAATTTAAGTTTAACAAATATCAACGCTACTTGTAATTGCGTGGGAGAGAGCTATTATGCCTATATCCCCGGCAATACCGTAAACTGGTTTGAAGATTTTAATTTAGCTAACAATACAACTACTGATGTCGGTACTACTGATTGGACAAGGACTTTGGGTGTTACTCCGCCTAATTATGCTCAAGTAAATAATGGCGTATTTGAATTTTCGGGTGCAAATAATGGCGAAGCTGCTTGGGTTTCGCAAAGTATAAATATATCGGCAATTGCAGCTGGCGTAAATGTAAATATTGATTTATACGAAACAGGAACACTCGAAGCCAATGATTCAATTCAAGTGTTTTATAGTTTGAACGGTGGGGCTTGGACTCCATTTGCAACAAATAGTTTTTTTGCAGATGATTTTACTTCGGCTGTTTCGAGCGTTACGGGATTGATTGGCAATACCCTGCAAATAATGGTTAAGGTGCATTACGATGCAAACTCACCAAGTACGGAGCTGTATAGAATAGATAATGTGGATGTTTACACCAATGATTTTGTAAGCAATAGCGACCCTGTCTTTAATTTATTTCCTCCATTGTTTTTATGTGCCGGAGAGCCTTTTACGTTTGACCATGCAGCCACAGATCCAGATGGTGATTCGTTGGTATATTCTTTTTATACTCCTTATGACGGAGATAATGGAGTAGGGGCTCTAGATCCAACATTTTCAGGCAATACAGCTATTTTTACTCCAATTACATTTTTAGGAGGATTCTCGTCCACCAACCCATTGGGAGGTGCTCCATTGACACTGAATCCTGTAACAGGTTTGCTTTCGGGTACTCCAAGTGCATTAGGGCAATATGTAGTTGGAATAAAAGTAAAGGAATACAGAAACGGAATATATATCGGAGAAACGATTCGTGATTTTCAATTTAATATTGTTAACTGTCCTCCTGACGCACAAGCCTTGCTAAATCCTATGTCTGTATGCAGTGGGAGCTCGCATACATTTTCGAATGTAGATCCAAATGCAACAAATTGGTGGTGGAACTTTGGAGACCCATCTACCAATGCAGATACTTCGACTGCACAATTTCCTACATATACCTATACTCCCGGCACATACTCTGTTACACTAATTGTAAACAAAGGAACTACTTGTGCCGATACAGCTGTTGCTCCAATTTTAGTGGGATTTGTAAATGCATCCTTTACACACGATGCTCCAAAGTGTTCCGGAAGCGTGGTTTCCTTTACAGACAACTCTACTAAATCTTCTAACGCAACGATCAATTCATGGTCTTGGAATTTTGGTGATGCAGGAACATCCACCTCTCAAAATCCAACACATGCTTATATTACGGGAGGTACTTATACTGTTGTTCTTACAGCGAGTACGAACATCGGTTGCACGGATACTGCTATTCGGGTTCTTACAATTCATACGCAGCCAACTATTACTGCAATAAGTGATAAAACGGTTTGTGCAAATAATGCCTCATCTGTATTGGGTGCAACGGTAACAAGTGCTAGCGGAATGGTTTGGACTACCAATGGAACCGGTGCATTTAGTCCTAATGCTACAACTGCTGCTGCAACTTATGTTCCGAGTAGTGCAGATACTGCCTTAGGGGTGCTAACTTTCACTGCAACAACAACGGGAAATGCTACATGTAATGCAGCTACAGATATTACGGTACTTACAATTTCCGATGCGCCAGTTGCAAATGCGGGAGCTGATATCTCTGTTTGTGCGTCTATTTTGAATGTGGCATTGAATGGCTTGGTACAAAATGCTTCTGGAGGTTTGTGGACAACAAGTGGCTCCGGTGTTTTTACCCCAAATGCTACATCGCTTACAAACACATATATTCCAAGTGTTGCAGATGTGTCTATTGGAACATTAACGCTTACATTAACAAGTACAGGTAATGCGGGCTGTGTTCCTGTTGTTGATTATACAAGAGTTACTATTACACCCGATTCAATTGCTGTAAGTGCCGGAAATGATACTACTGTTTGTAGTCCAGATATTACCTTAAATGGACAAGTTAAAATTTCTTCCGGTGGAAGGTGGAGTAGTAGCGGAACGGGAGTGTTTCTGCCGAATGACAGTACTTTAAATGCTAGATATGTTTTTAGTACAACAGATACTACAAATGGTAGTGTAACTCTTATTCTTACTACCATTGGAAATGGTGCGTGTGCTGCAAAATCAGATACAGTGGTTGTATCGGTTCCCGATTTTATTTCTATTGCTATTACTTCATCAGATAGTATCTGTGGGAATGGAAATTCGTTTGCGGTATCTACAAGTGTTTCAACCGGCCAAGGTATATGGTCAACATTCGGATCGGGAATTTTTTCTCCATCTACTACATCACTTAGTGTAAATTATACACCATCTATTGTTGATATTCAAAATGGCTCCGTCCAACTTGTTTTTACATCAGCAAATAATGGACAATGTGCAGCAACAAAAGATACACAATTGGTAGTTTTAACTCCCGCACCGTCATTAACAGTAACCACAACTAATGTTAGTTGCTTTGCAGGAAGTAATGGAACAGCGATGGTTTCTGCTTTCGGAGCATCAGTACCATATATGTATTTGTGGAGTTCTAATGCAAGCTCGCAATCTGCATCACTAGCAAGCGCTCTTACAAGTGGTATCTATACTGTTACCGTAACAGATTCTAAAAATTGCTTTTCAATTGGAACAACAACTGTTACGCAACCCTCATCAGCATTGTCTATGTCTGTTGTGGCTATCAATAACGTAAGTTGTAATGCAGGATCTGATGGAAATATCCAAGTTGCTGTTTTTGGGGGGACTGCTCCTTATTTTTATAATTGGCAACCTACAGCCAATATGGGCAACAGTATTTCTAATTTAACAATGGGCAATTACACTGTTACCATTACCGATAATAATGGGTGCAGTATTATTAATAATACATTAGTAATTACAGAACCTGCAGCTCTTAGTATGGTAATTACACCAAGTTTTGTAACCTGCAATAGCGGAAGTAATGGGGCTGCATCGGCAGTAGTTAGTGGAGGTACAGCTCCGTATAAATTTCTGTGGAGTATAAATAACACCAATAGCACCATTAGCAGTTTACCAATAGGAGTATATGGTCTTACTGTTACAGATGCAGAATTTTGTGTTTTAACGGAAACAACATCTATTACACAGCCTCCTGCTATAACTCACACTATTTCATTTAGCAACGCTACCTGCTTTCAAAGCAATGGCTCTGCAACTATTGCAGCAGCAGGCGGTTCGGGTGCATTCTCATTTGTTTGGAATAATGGACAAACAACAGCTACTGCAACCAGCTTGGTATCTGCAAATTACCAAGCCACTATCACAGATGGCGCTGGTTGCAACCAAACTACCAATGTGCAGATATTTAACGAGCCGGGCGTTACTGCGCAACCACTTGCAACTACAACCATAACATGTTTTGGTCAATGTAATGGAGCGGGAACAGTTGGCAGTGTTGGTGGTAGAGCTCCATATTCGTATGTGTGGTTTAATGGTTCTACTTCAACTACCGTAACGGGATTATGTGCAGGGTTGTACACAGCAACAGTTACGGATAGTACAGGGTGTGTTTCTTCTACGGCATTTTTTGTGAATCAACCTGCGCTACTTACCTCTTCTGTTGTATTTACGAATGTGCTTTGTTATTCGGGGACAACCGGAGATGCGTCTCTTATTGTAACAGGCGGAAAAACACCTTACACCTATTATTGGAGTAATGGTGCAACTACATTCGGTATTTCGGGTTTGCCAGCAGCAATGTATCAAGCAACTATTTCGGATGCAAACAATTGTTCTACCACCAATACTGTAACTATTACCGAACCTGCACAGCTTTTGATTCAGACAAATTCGGTGGTAGCAGTAAGTTGTTATGGAGATGCCAATGGAGTTATTTCTGCAAGTGTTGTGGGTGGAAGCGGCTCTTATCAATATAGTTGGAGCTCACTTTTGGCAAGCTCTTCCGTGGTAAGCAATTTGACGGCAGGGGTTTATTCACTAACAGTTACCGATCAGAATTTATGTACAGATACAAGCTTGTTTATTATTAATCAACCTGCTGTACTAGCAACTGCCACAACTAGTATCACGAACCCTACTTGTTATGCAGGAAATAATGGAAGTGCATCAGCTTCAGTTTCCGGAGGAACTCCCAACTATCAATACAGTTGGCAAGGAACCGCTCAAACAACAGTATTTGCAACAGGTTTAATCGTGGGCTCGTATACTCTTTTAGTTAGTGATGCAAATAATTGTAAAGATACTTTGGTTGTTACACTTTCTGAGCCCTTGCCTGTAATAGCAATTGCCGGCACGTTGGATAGTATTTGTTTTGGACAATCGGTTTCTATTAGTGCAACAGCAACAGGTGGAGGAGGAAGTTATTCGTACAGTTGGATTCCGGGATTACCCGGAAATGACTCAGTGCAGGTAGTGTCTCCAACAACTACTACCAATTATACAATAATAGCCTACGATCAAAATGGATGTTCTTATCAAGCAGATACAGCGCATGTAGAGGTAATTAATCTTGCAGGTGCAAGTGTGGTGGTACATGCTACTACTCCAATTTGTCCGGGACAGAGTACACAAGTATATGTTTCTGTTGCTGGGAATCCGGGTCAACTTGCATATACGTGGAATCAAGGATTGGGAAATTCCCCGGGAACATTTACGGTTACGCCTACACAACCTACCACATATGTTGTTACGGTTGTTAATTCATGTGGTGTATCGGTAACTGATTCTGTACAAGTTTTGTTTAATCCGCCTCCAACAGTAGTTATAATGGCAGATACTATTTCCGGTTGCACACCAATAACTGTTCAGTTTTCAGACGCTTCTATTACAGGTAATGTTGCAGACCCTATCACATCTTGGTTTTGGAATTTTGGTGATGGTGTTACTTCTACTAATCAAATTAATACGCACACCTACACAAGTGCTGGTACATATAGTGTTACATTAATTGTTACAACAAGTCAAGGGTGTACAAATACAAATAGTTTAACTCCTTTTGTTGTACAGGCATTTTCTATTCCAGATGCCTTGTTTTCAGTAAATTCTACGATACTCACATTGCCAAGCGATACGCTGAAATGCACCAACTTATCTATTGGTGCTGCATCATACTATTGGACTTTTGGAGATGGAAATTTTTCTACCCAAACGAATCCTGTTAATGTATATCAGAATCCCGGAGTATATGATATTTGGTTAGTAGCTTCAAATGCTTATGGTTGTAGTGATACAGCATCTGTTACAATTAAGGCAAATCAAAATTTAACGTTCCCCAATGCGTTTACTCCCGATCCGGATAATGAGTCGGACGGATATTACGATGTTAATAGTTTAGATAATAATATATTTTTCCCTTACGCAGCGGGAGTGGTAGAGTACCATCTACTTATTTTTGATAGATGGGGAGAATTGATATTTGAGACACACGAAGTAAATCGTGGCTGGAATGGGTATTTGAAACATAAAATTTGTCAACAAGGAGTTTATATATTTAAAGTAGAAGGCAAGTTTGTAGATGGTAAAAAAATTAATAAAACAGGTGATGTTACGTTGTTGCGCTAAAATAATTGTTGTCTTTTGTGTGTCTCTATTTATAGGGGTTTCGGCTTTTGCGCAAAAGGTAAATTCATTGCGCTTGTTAAAAAATGCAAATGCAAAGCTGGATGCAGCTGATTATGTAAATGCGCTTGCTATCTACAAGCAATTGTATTCCATTGACTCTACGGATAAAGAGTATAATTACAAAATAGGCGTTTGTTTGTTTGAAATTAAATCAATGAGAACTCAGGCTCATTCTTATTTTCAAAAGGCAATAGGGTATGATGCAGAGGATGTGTATTATTATTTGGGGCAAACTTATCATATGAAAGCCCAGTATGATAAAGCATTGGAGAGTTATTATCGCTACCAAAATAGCAGCTCCGGTAAAGAACATTCTTTTTATGAAGTAAATAATTTAATTGCCAAAAGTTTGTATGCAAAATACGCGGAGGCTCATCCGCTAACAGATATCTTAATTGAGAATGCAGGTGGTAAAATAAATACTTCTGAACCCGAGTATGCACCGCTTATTCCTGCTGATGAATCGTATCTTGTGTTTACATCAAAACGAGCTTCGAACAAAGGTGGAAATAAAAGTATGTTAGGAGATTTTTATGAAGATGTTTTTGTTTCGAGAAGGGAGGGTAACGAATGGGCAATTCCAACGAATACGTTGGAGAATATTAATACTGAAGGAAATGACGCCTGTACGGGGGTTTCGGCAGATGGACAAAAAATGATTATTTATCGTTCCAGTGATACGTTAATGAGTGGAGAGTTTTATACATCTACTTTTGATGGAGTTTCATGGCGCAAATCAGAACTATTGGATGTAGCAATTAATTCAAAAGACTATGTTGAAACAAGCGCCTGTTACGCTCCGGATGGCGAGTGTATTTATTTTTCAAGTGATATGCCCGGGGGCTTTGGTGGCAAAGACTTATATGTGATTAAGAAACTGCTAAACGGAAAATGGGGAAAGCCATTTAATTTAGGAAAAAACATCAATACTCCTTACGATGAAGACGCTCCATTTATTCATCCAAAAGAGAATTTGTTGTTTTTTAGTTCGCAGGGACATCTTTCTAATATGGGTGGATATGATGTGTTTAAATCTTATTTCGAAAAGGATTCTTCCTCTTTTGGTAAACCAGAAAATATAGGGTATCCAATTAATACCTGTGGCGATGATATTTTCTTTGTGCTAAACACAAATGGGAATGCGGGTTATTTTTCTTCAGAACGCGAGGGTGGATTTGGGCAGTCTGATATCTACAAAGTTTCATTTATTTCGGACGCAGAAAAATATGTTGTAATTGCATGCAAGCTTGAAAGTCAATCAGGATTGGGTATACAAGGTGGAAAAATAAAATTAATTGACATTTCTAGTGGCAAGATGGTGGGCGCTTATACTTCCAATGCATATACGGGAAGTTTTATTTTGATAGTTGAGCCCGGGAAGAAATACGAAGTACTGCTGCAAGATTTAGACAATACAATTTCTAGTGAAAAGTATACATACAACAAAGGAGATGCAACGACTAAAAAATTTGTACTAAAAAAATGAGAATAGTTGTAAAATATATGTTTTGTTTGTTGTTATTGTTTGCAAAGACAGTAGTGGCGCAGGATATTCATTTTACACAGTTTTATGCAGTGCCTATGTATTTGAATCCCGCATTTGCCGGAATGGAAAAGTGTTCTAAGTTGAGTTTTGCATCACGTAATCAATGGTCGGGCGTAAATAAAGGCTACAATACGTATTTGTTTTCGTATGATGATTGTTTGCCAAAAATTAATAGTGGCTTGGGAATAGTTGCAGCAACTGATGTTGCAGGCACCGGAAATTTGAAAACGAATTTGGTAAATGTCAATTATTCTTACGAAGCCCTTATAACAAGAAAAATGTCCTGGCGGTTTGGTATGCAAGCAGGCTATGTTCAGAAAAGTATTAATTATAACAATCTACTTTTTGGCGATCAAATTGCTCGTGGTGGCAATGTACCTAGCTTAGATAATGCGGTATCAAGCAGGTCGTTTTTAGACTTAAGTGCAGGTAGTGTTTTTTATACAGATATGTTGTGGGTGGGTGTTTCTGTAAACCATCTGAATAAGCCTAATGAAGCAATTTCTACCGTTTATGCAGAATTGCCAATGAAAACATCTGTGCACAGTGGATTGCGAATTAAATTAAACGACCCACCTCGAAAGGCTGAAACCAAATATTTGATTCCTTGCTTTAATTATATGCACCAAAATAAATTTAACCAAGCAAGCTTTGGTCTTTATTATGATCCTGGAGCTTTAAATTTTGGCTTGTGGTATAGAGGTATTCCGTTTATTAATAAACCTAAGCAAGGCTATTCTACTAATGATGCGGTGAATTTATTAATATCTTTTTCTAACGATAAATTTCATTTTGGATACAGTTATGATATCACTATATCCCGCTTAACACCCTTAAGTGGTGGGGCGCATGAGGTGGTTGCGTATTATAAAATTTGTCGTAAGAAGAAAAAAAGAAATACGCGTTTAGCTCCTTGTCCGAAATTTTGAGGGAGTATTTAACAGAAAAGAATATTTAATTTATTTCCAATACAACAGCTTTGCCAACAACTTCAACACCGTCTCGCAAGGTAAGTAATGTGCCAATTTTTAGATGTTCTCCAAACCCAACGGGAGAAAGTAGTGTAGCTTTTAGTACCAATTCATCACCTTTGTATATTTCTTTTTTTGGACTATCTATCTGACATTCGCAACTGTATTTTGAAGCTCCGTCAATGTATGCGTGTGGACGAAAAATTGCGCGTATAGGCTTTAATCGAAAGCTTTCGAATAAAATAGTAATTGGCAAATATTTTTTATGGTAACGCAGCACGCAGCATAAATTTATGCTAATTTACAACAATGATTTTTATTATTGATTTTGGTAGTTCTAAAACACCTTTAATAAAGGAGTGTGTAGAGCAATGTGAATTTAATGCAACTGTTGTAAAATGGGACAAGTGCTCTGAAGAAGCTTTTGTATCAGCACGAGCCCTTATTTTAAGCGGAGCGCCTGCTTTGTTAACAAAAGTTGACACAAGTACTTACACAACTAAATTTTCTTTTTTACATACACTCAACATTCCAATCCTGGGTATTTGTTTCGGGCATCAATTAATAGGGTTATTAAATGGAGCAACAGTTTTTCTAGGTAATGAAAACAGGGAAAAAGTAAATCTTACCGTAATAAAGAATGATTTTATTTTTACAGATATTGAAACGCTGCGTTTTCAAGAAGACCACACCGAGGGCATTACACTCCCTACAAATTTTGATTTGCTTGCTTCTTCTTCTGATTATCCGGTAGAGGCCATGAAGCACAAAGAAAAAAATATGTATGGAGTGCAGTTTCACCCAGAAGCTTCAGGAAACAACGGAATGAAACTGCTCCACAATTTTTTACAGCTAAGCGCCCTTAAATAGATTGTATCGTACTCCAAATGAATAATTCATGTTGCCGGACAGTGTAATCATAAAACTATTTGAACCCCTATAGGCAATACCTCCGGTAATTCTACCTTCCGCAAATAAAGTAATATTTTTAAAAATTGGCTTTGTTTTTGCTAATTGATATGCAAGTCCTAAAGGGACATATGCTTGTAAACGAATTAAAGGGCTGTGTTTGTATAGGTGTGCAGACATTCCTGATTCGGATGTCTCTAATGGTTCTGTGCCAATATACACCGTTGTATCCTGCACCCTAGATGTATGACCACCGATAGATTTTGTAATTCCGCCCCCTATTCCATAGTATATTTTTAATTTTTCATTTATTGGTAAGGTGTGAACAAATTTAAAATCCAGCCCTAGGGTTCGTATAAATTCGTGGTAATTAACTCCTATATGTGTTGTGGTATCGCCATCATTTATTAGTTGGCCTCGCCTATTCAGATTTAGGCTACAATTCCCTCCTTCCGAACCTATATTTAAACCCACGAAAATCAACTTGTTTTTGTTGAAGGTGTTTAGCTTTTTACTGTAAGGATGGAATCCGAACTCAATTCCAAAGGAAGATACTTTGTAATCATAATTGTCATTTAGTTGGTTAAAGCTCGAGTCTAATTTTTCCAACTCTTTACTTTTCCCGGTTCGATGTATAATACTATTATATCCTCCGTCCGATTTAATGTTTCCGTGGGTTGTACTTACCCCAACTGAACTTAATTTTAATTTAGAGTGATTTGCCTCGGCTTGTTGAGCTAATACAACGGCATTGTTACAGCTTGCTAGGCAAGCCAACAAAGAAATGATTTTTACTTTTTTCATAATTGATTGTTTTATAGGTTAAACATTGAAAAAAGTAGTTGTCTGTCATGCAGTAGTTGTTTGTGTTTATAAGATAGACGCAAAAAAATAAAAAGGTTGCCTAATTTTTATTTTAGACAACCTTTTTATTAATAGAGGTAAAGTAACTAAGGAGTTTATTCTTTTATTATTTTTTTGCTGTAAACAGATGTGCCGGTTTGAATTGTTAGAAAATACAATCCATTTGCAACACCTTCTAAGTTTATTAGTAGCGGTTCGTTAGCATGTAATTGATTTTTGTATATTTCTTTCCCATCTGCCGATGTAAGCTTTAAGGAGGCCTCCTTGTTTTCTAATTCATTAAGATGTTTGATAGTAAGTATTTCTTTTGTTGGATTTGGATAAACTAAAAATTGTTCACTCCCCCTGTTTTCTGCTATTTCCAACATGTTGTCTCCTACCAAGCAGAAATCGAATGTTCCTGTGTTTAATTGCCCAACATAAAATACATTTGCATAATAAGTTTGTCCAATCGTTAATCCGGAAACAATATTGTCGAAATATGGATTGCCCCCACAATCAACTACTGTCAATGAATTGCAAGTGTTTGAAAATACCGTCCATCCTGCATCTCCTTGTGTGCTGCTTAAATTGCTAAAGAAAAATTCGCCACCGGTATGCGTTGCAACAAACTGATACCAAACATCATCGTCATTTGAGTTGGACCAACAACTGCTATTTGCTTGAGAGTGCGATGCACCGTAAGTATTAGCACTTGTGTAAGAGCAAGAAGAAAAACTACTCGACATGGAGAATGTGATTGCCGAGGAACACGCATCATTTGTTATTGGCGCAATTGATTCTAAACAGATATCAAAACTTCCGGTTATTCCATTGTAATCATACACACGTATGTAGTAGGTTTGTCCAATGGTTAATCCTGAAATAAGTTTAATTTCTGTCCCTCCTGAGTATGCTTGATCTATGCAACCGGCAATAGATGAGCCATTGCAAGCATTATATACTTGTGCCACCGCATCAAAAGTTCCATTACTTGATAGAGTTAATTTTATTGATGTTGCAGTTGCTGTAAACGAGTACCATGTATCTAATGCGTCATCGCTGCCTGAGCAGGTTGGGAAGTTTTCTGTTGCATTAATCGTGTTCCCGGGTGTTAAAATACACATAGTGTTTACCGCTAAAGGAATAGCTCCGGAACAGTTGTCGTTAGTAGGAACTGGAATTTCATATAAACACAAATCAAAGGTGCCTGTCGTAGAGGAATTATCAAACATTACACGCAAGTAGTAGGTTTGTCCTGTTGTTAATCCTGACAAAATAGAGGAGTTATATACATCACAATCTAATTCTGTTAAACTGTTGCATGTGCCGGAATACAAGGAGTATGCAATGTTGGATGCTTGATTGGAATTGGATATGTTTATTCCAACAGCTGTTACGGTTGGTGTAAAGGAATACCATACATCGTAAAGTGTTGAGGGAATCCAGCAGCTTGAGTTTTCGTTCGACTCTGTTGCATTAATGGTATTTACGGTAACATTGCTACAAGAATTTGCATTTGCTGAAATGCTTATTGGTATTGCAAGGTGGCATTCATCATTTGCGCTTGCATTGGGATTGAAAATAGAGAAAATAGAATCGCTACTAGTTGCGTTACACGTATTGTTATTTTCACTAATTCGTATTAAAGCCAATGTGGTAGATGGAATAGAAGGGATAGTCCATAAATAACTGCCATTGTTTGCAATGGTTGTTATGGAGTTCCAAGAGTTTCCGTTGTTGCTGGAATAATCAATACTAAAGGGACCTGTTAAACTTCCTGATGCCGACCAATTGATGGTATAGGTTGTGGGCAATGTAATTAATTCTCCACCTGTTGGATTGATAATCGTTAGTGTGTTTGTTGCAACTGTATTTAATGTAAGTACGCTGTTGCTGCTATCTACAACAGATGTATTTATAAAGTCAGAAATTCGTATCAATGCTTTTGCAGAGTTTATGCCCGCTGGCAACGCCCAGTTGTATTGATTGTTTGTAATTGATACATTACTCACAATACTATTCCAGGTGCTTCCGCTGTCAAGAGAATAGTCTATGTTGTACTTGTTGGATATAGGTCCGGAGGAATTCCATTGTATTAAATATTGACAAGTGGCAATTGTATCGCCACCATTGGGTTGGGTAAGTGTAATACTCTTGGGTCCTGTTGCGCAATTGGTAGATCCTGCCAAGCTCATACGCATTGGACTACCATTTAAAATTGCAATCATTCTTTTTTTTTGGTCATTACTAAACATGTACATGCAATTATCGTCCGAGTAGTCCATGTAGTTGATAAACATTTCCCCGTTTACAGCGTTTCCGGAGCAAGAGCCTTGACTATAAGGGAAAGTGTGGCAGCCTGAGTTGGATCCGGATGCAGGTGGGGTATCATTGCAATAATCGTTGCCGCAAGAAGCATCTCCCCAAATGTGTCGTAACCCAAGCCAGTGGCCGGCTTCGTGCACTGCTGTTAATCCTTTGTTAAAGGATGAGTTTAGATTGCCTACATTCCCAAATGCATCGTATGTAATTACTATGCCGTCATCGGTAGTTGTTCCCCAATATGCGCTAGGAATTCCTGCCATTCCGGATGTTCCCGGATTTGGAAATGTGGCGTATCCCAATAATCCGGACCCTAAATCAATACACCAAATATTAAAGTATTTGTTTGGATCCCAGATTGTTTGTGGCTTTATGGTGTTGTCAATATATGATGCGCTAAATGGCGCTGTGCCCCAGCCTTTTGAAACGGCATTTATTCGCTCAACTCCCGGTTGAGCCAAGGTGTTGCCATTTGGGTCGATTGTTGCAGGGCAAAAATTGATATTGCAATTTGCAGCAATTGGCTTCCACACATTAGGAATATTTATGGTGTCGGCATTTTGTTTGTTGAACCGTTCGTTTAATACTGTAAACTGTGAAAGGGCTTGTGCAGTGGTAATATTATCTCCGCTTCCAATTGCAGCTCCTGAATGTACAATATGGATAATGGTTGGTAGATTATAGTTCGATTGAAGTTGAATAGTGCCGTGTTTGCCGTTCAGACCATTTTTAGTTTGTTCAACCCAAACTTCATATTCATCGGGCAAAATTTTAGTTCCGCAGGTTCTTCCTTTTGTTTGTGCACTTACAAAGCTTTGTGCAAAGATTAAGATGGGTAGGAATATTTTTTTCATTCTAGTTTAAGTTTTTGAATTGTTTTGTTGCATTTCACTATACACAAATACCTGTTTGGTTTTTATAAAAGCAGTGGATTAAATAATTGATTTGATGTGTAATAGAATAAAGTGATAGTGTTTCAGTGAATTGCATACCTAATATAGTAAAAAGTAATTCTAAATCAAAGTTGTTTTTGTACTGTGTTGTAGATAAGCAAAACTCAAAATTGATATTCAATAAAGTTGCCTAGTCTGCGTTATAATTCAGTATATTTAGTAGAACAAAGGGTACAATACATTGTCAAAAAGCAACTATGACATACTGGTTAGTAAACTAGATGAGTTTATTAGAAAATACTATAAAAATCAACTTATTAAAGGAGGTATTTATTTTATTGGTATTGTGCTCGCGTTCTATTTGCTTGTAAGCGGCTTAGAGTTTATCGGGAGATTTAATTCCGGAATACGAACTTTTTTGTTTTTCTCTTTTTTAGGAATATCACTTTCGTTGTTGCTGAAATTTATTGTTGTTCCAACATTAAAAATATACAAGCTTAGTAAGACTCTTAGTTATGAAGAAGCTGCATTGCTTATTGGTAAACACTTTGGGGAAGTGCAAGATAAGTTGCTTAATATTTTGCAGTTGTCCTCTTCAAATGAAAACACGTTCTCTTCTAGGCAATTAGTGGAAGCTGGGATTAATCAAAAGGTCCAGTCTATACAACCAATTGTGTTTACAGCAGCAATTGATTTTCGCCAGAATGTTAAGTATCTAAAGTATGCAGCTGTTCCAATGTTGGTGTTTGTTTTGTTGTTGGTTACCGTACCCTCATTTATTTTAGATAGCACCAAGCGTTTGGTGTTGCATAATGCGTATTTCGAAACACCATCTCCATTCCGTTTTTCGGTTGCAAATAATCAGCTACAAGCCATTCAGAATGAAGATTTTTTGTTGAATGTTTCTTTGGATGGAAATGAAATACCTAATGAAATTTTTGTTCAATTTAATGGCGAAGAGTACAAGTTAACGAAGGAGACAACTACAACGTTCTCCTATCTTTTTAAGAATGTTCAAAAAGATATTTCGTTTAATTTATGGGCAGATAATGTTTCATCAAAGCCATACAATCTTGTTGTGTTTCCCAAGCCAACGGTGGTAGATTTTGAAGTAAGTTTTGTATATCCTGCTTATGTAGGAAGAAAGAGCGAAACTGTAAAAAATACAGGAGATATAACAATTCCCGCAGGAACAAAGGTGAAGTGGGATTTTTCTACACAACACACGCAGTCGTTATTTTTTGCATTGGCCGATTCTACGTATCATTTAAGTGCAGATAATACCAATCGTTTTTCAATCTCTTCTCGTTTTTTAAAATCTCAGTCCTACACAATAAAAACCGCGAACGAACTTGTGAAAAACAAAGACTCACTGTATTATACAATTAACGTTATTCCGGATTCACATCCTTCTATTGAGGTGCAGGAACATAAAGACACGCTTTCCAATCTAAAGCTATACTTCAAAGGTTTTGTGAAGGACGACTACGGATTTAGTTCGTTGAGTTTTAATTATAAATACACCAGAAAGGTTGATTCGGCTACAACACCTGTTTCCAAAACTGTTCCATTGGACATAAATAAAAGTGCAACACAAAATATGTTTTTTCATTATTGGGATTTAACAGAATTGTCAGTTAATCTGGGCGATGAGATAGAATACTATTTTGAAGTATTTGATAACGATGCCGTGAATGGTAATAAGAGTGCACGAACTCAAAAGTTTTTATTTAAGGCTCCCACGCTGGATGAACTTAAGCGTCAAACAGAAAAAAGTAATTCTGAACTAAAAAAAGAAATGGAGCAGGCTATGAAAGATGCGCAAGAGCTTCAACAGCAAATAGGTGAGATGAACAAAGATATATTTGAAAAGAAACAAGTAGGCTGGGAGGAGAAAAAGAAATTGGAGAACTTGCTTGGAAAGCAGCAGTCGTTAGAAAATAAAATTGAACAGATAAAACAAGAAAATCAAAAGAACAACAACAATCAAAATGAGTTTAATAAGCCGGATGAAGCTTTATTGGAGAAACAACAACAGTTGGAAAAAATGTTTGAGAACTTAATGACAGAGGACATGAAGAAATTATTTAAAGAGTTGGCTGCATTAATGGATAAGATGGATAAACAAAAGGTACAGGAAACGTTAGATAAAATGAAGCTTACCAATAAAGACATAGAGAAAGAGTTAGACAGAACACTAGAAGTTTTTAAGCGCATGGAGGTGGAAAAAAATTACAACGATGCAGTAGATAAACTAAATGAATTGGCTAAAGAACAAGAAAAGCTTGCCACAGAAACTGAGCAAAATAAAAAAGGAGCTAACGAAGAGCTAACAAAAAAGCAGCAAGAGTTGAATAAAAAATTTGACGATGTAAAAAAGGATATTGATGCATTAGAAAAAAAGAATAACGAGCTAGAAACGCCATTTAATATGGCAAATACCGATGCTAAAGAACAAGAGGTAAAACAAGAAATGCAAAATAGCGAACAGCAATTGCAAAATAATAAAAACAGTAAAGCTTCGCAGTCGCAAAAAAGTGCTGCGCAAAAGATGCAAGAAATGGCGCAACAAATGGAGAAAGAAATGCAGCAAAGCGAAGAGCAGCAAGATGCAGTAGAGATGAATCAGTTGAGGGATATATTGGAAAATTTAATTCAACTTTCGTTTAGCCAAGAAGAGTTGATGAAGAGCTTTAAAAGCACGCAAACAAACAATCCATTGTATGTAAAACATACCCAAACACAAAAGAAGTTAAAAGATGATGCAAAGATGATTGAGGATAGCTTGTTTGCTCTGAGCAAGAAAGTTCCGCAAATAGAATCGATTGTAAATAAAGAAATAAGCGCAATAAATTCGAGTATGGATAAGGCAATTGCGCATTTAGCAGAACGCCAAACTCCCGAAGCAAACGCAAGGCAGCAGTTTGCAATGACATCAATTAATAATTTGGCTTTGATGCTCAGCGAAGCTTTGGAGCAAATGCAGGCACAAATGCGACAAAAGAGCCAAAGTTCAGGTAGCGGAAGCTGTAATAAACCCGGTGGAAAAGGGCAAAAGCCAAGCGCACAAAGTATGCGCCAAATGCAGGAAAATTTGAATAAGCAAATACAAAAACTAAAGCAACAGATGGAGCAGCAGGGCAAGAATCCCGGAGGAAAAAAACCAGGGGAAAAAGGGAGTAATGGTAACAAAGGCAATAATGGTTCGGAGGGAATGAATGGCATGAGTGAAGAATTAGCAAAAACAGCAGCTCAACAAGAGGCATTGCGTAAAGCATTGCAACAAGTAATGCAGGATATGAAAAACAACGGAAATCAACCCGGAGGCAACTTGCAAGAAATAGAGCAAAAAATGGAAGAGACTGAAACAGAGCTGGTTAATAAAATTATAACACAAGAGACATTAAAGCGCCAACAAGAAATTTTAACTAAACTTTTAGAGCATGAAAATGCTGAGCGTGAGCGAGATATGGATGAGAAAAGAGAGTCTAACGAGGCAAAAGAAGAGTATAAACGTAACCTTTCCGATTTTTTAGAGTATAAGCAGGAAAAAGAGAAAGAAATGGAATTGTTGAAAACTGTTCCTCCGTCTTTAAACCCTTTTTATAAAAATAAAGTAGCAGAATATTTTAATACGGTAGATTAAAACCCAATGTTATTAATGGAACAACAACAATTGCTTATCTCTTCTAAAACAGAAAATCTTGTATTAGTAGAAAAGTTGATAAACGAAGTTTGCCAAGAGCACAAAATTAAAGAAGACTTTTATGGCAATATTTTAATCGCACTCACAGAGGCTGTGAATAACGCTATATTGCATGGCAACAAGGGCAATCCGGGAAAAAATGTTTCAATAAATTATACTTCTCAACCCGACTCCATCACATTTACTATTAAAGATGAAGGAGACGGGTTTAATTACGACACACTTCCAGACCCTACGGCTCCCGAAAACATTGAAAAGCCAAACGGACGTGGGGTTTTCTTAATGCGAAACTTGGCGGATAAAGTTGAGTTTTTAGACAATGGAAGAGTGGTGTCGCTCAATTTTAAAACATTGGTTAATTAAACGTTTTAGTACAACCGTTTCGTGTCGTATTTTTCAACAATCATTTCTTGAGGATGCTATTTTATGAGTGCTAACAGCAACATTTCTTTTTTTAACGATGGAATAAAATTCACACTAAAAAATAAAAAGAAAATAATCGCATGGATTGAAACAATTATCAAGCAAAACAAGTATAAGATAGAAAACATTAATTATGTTTTTTGTAACGATAAATACCTACATACTATAAACCTAAAATTTTTGCACCATGATACTTATACCGACATTATTACTTTTGATTATTCTGATAAGAAAAGTAAAACAGTATCAGCCGATATTTTTATTAGTATCGAAAGAGTCAAAGAAAACGCACAAACCCTTAAGACCTCCTTTTCGCTAGAATTGCAGCGCGTTTTAATTCACGGAGTATTGCATTTATTGGGCTATAAAGACAAAACGAAAGCTCAGAAAGTCGCAATGCGTAAGCTAGAGGATAAGTGTCTTTCCCTTTTCAAATAAGTTCTATTTTATTTTACTTTCAATCCATCGTGCAATAGAAAGGGGGTATAGCCCACTTGAGTGGTAATCAACGCCTTCTATATTTTTGAAAATAGGCAATGTTTTTTTTAACGCTACTAATTTAGTTTCCTTTTTAGATTTTAATAAACCCTCCATTAATGGACAAAAAGTTTCGATGGTTTTGTTTGCAAAATCAGGGTTTGATAAATAGGTATCTTTAAATTCAGTTAAAAGCTTTTGTGCAAAAAGTTCGTCTCCCTTATCATAGAAAGACATGATTTGCAATATTTCCGGTCTAAAATCACCAGCTCTTTTAAAGGAATCTTTATTATTTAAGATCTGCCCCAGATGTTTTATGCTGTTTTTGTAGTCCTTTACTAAAAAGTATAAATACCCAAAATGTAAATTTATAACGTAAGCACCTTTGGGACCACTTTGCAGCATAAGCTGAATGGTGGCTTTGTTTTCTTTCATTACCTTAGATACGTCTGTAATGTCAGCAAAAACACAGTGCGCAGCTGTTTTAAATACAAGCATGTTTTTTGTGAACATATTTAGTAAGTGAGGCTTAAGTGATTTTAGCTCTGCAATTTTATTTTGGTAAAATTCGAATTCCCTGTAAAACAACGATTTGTTTTTTGTAAATAGGATTGGGAAAAAATAGTTACTAACGGCAACTATGTAATCACGTTGATTCCCATCCAAAAGCTCTCTGTCTTCGTCAAAGTAATTAATAGCAGCCTTCGTAAAGCTTATTGATTTTGGATTGTTGTTGAGAATATCTTTCTGAATGAGTCCGTTAATTAAATTGTATAGTACTTTACTGATAGGCGCTATGGCATACTTTTCATTGTTTAGCATTTTATGGTTTATGTAGTGTTTAAACAAGTCAATTAAATTGTCGTTATAGCTAACAAACATTTTATTATTTATATCACGGTTTATTTGATACCATAGAAGCCGGTATTGCTCTTTGTTCTTTAGTTTTCGCAAATAATCATATAGCTCATTGTTCATTACTTCAATCTGCTCGTCAAGATCTGCCCAGCTTGCAATATGGATCTCTCTTTGTTTTAATGCAGCCATGCCGGAAAACACATAGTCTGCCTTAGCGTTAGCTTCCTCTTTGGCGTCTTTACATAATTCGATTGCTTCCTTGTAAAGACCTTTGGAGCGCAATTGATCGGCATATTTTATTTTTCGAAAAAGCTGCGTTTCTATATCGTCTGCCGAGTGGCATTCAAATAGGCTTTCCAGCAGCAATTCAAATAAATAATTTTTATGGGACGATAAGTTGGCGTTGTTGGAATATTTTAGAATTTCATTTTTTAAATCGTCATCGTTCATCCCACCTTCTACTAAATCGAACAGGCGAACGGAATTGTTGTCTCCGGACCTATACGCTTCAGCATATATTTTAAAGTACCGTTTTTCATTTTTGCTCATTGCTGCAATGAGTTTTCTCAATTTATCAACTTTCATATTATATTTTGAAAATTTAGTTTTGTGTATGTATGCAATTCGTTATCAATGAGTTTAATATAACAAATTGATTTAGAAAGTTAAAATATGAAACAAATATTTTTGGTTGATTTAAAAAATAACGTTAAAATTTAGATGCTATTAAACGAATTGTGCTTTCTTGGCATGTTGAATAGTCTGCAGATTTGCGGTACCTTATATTACCAAATGGCATGAGTATGCACAACAAAAAACATTTTCTTTTTAATCGAAGCGTTTACTCCATAGACGCTTGTGTGTACTTTGTTTTTTTACTGTTCGGTTTTTCAACGATTAGTTACGCACAAGGAAAGTGGGAATGGGTGCATGGAGATACAGGAACTGTTGGTATTTATTCTCCGGGAACAGTCGGTGTTCCTAGCGTAAATAATAATCCTACCGCACGTTATGGTGCTGCAAATTGGACAGATGCGCAGGGCAATTTATGGCTGTATGGAGGTAGAAGTGCTTTTACTAACGTAATGTGCGACATGTGGAAATTCGATGTAAATACAAATATGTGGACACGCATGCACGCAGGAACCACCAATCCTGTTTATGGAACTATCGGTGTTGCTGCTCCGGCTAATAATCCGGGAGCAAGACAAAGTGCTCCTGCTACTTGGGTTGATAATAATGGAATACTTTGGCTGTTTGGTGGAGATAATTGGCTCGTTCAGTGTAAGGGAGATTTGTGGAAATACGATCCCGGAACCAATCTGTGGACCTGGGTAAAAGGACCTACCGGAAATTATCAACTAACAAATGCAGGAACTCAATTTGTGTGGAGTACTACAAATGAGCCCGGAAGCAAATGTCATATTGGAGCTGGCGTGGTAGATGCGAATGGAGATTTAATATTGTATGGAGGTCGCTCGGAGAACGGAAAAAATTTTCAAAATATTTGGAAGTATAATATTGCCTCCAATCAATGGGTTTGGGTGTATGGTCCGGTAGCCTATCCTGTACAAAACGCTAATTATGGAACGAAAACTATTTCTAGTGCCGCCAACAAGCCTGCTCCCGACCAAGAGTTTTATTCACTATGGTTGGATGCACAAAACAATATGTGGTTGTACGACCCTAGTTTGCGAAGGAATGTAGTTTGGAAATATGATTTTGTAACCAACGAGTGGACTTGGATGAATGGACAACATGTTGTTCAAAACCACCGAGGAAATTATGGTACATTGTGTGCTGGAGATACAGCAAATTTTCCGCCATCAAGAGAACGCACTAGCACTAAGTGGAAAGACGAGTGTGGGAACTTTTATATTTATTCGGGTGCTACAAGAAACCCTAATTATGGTCCATCAGCCACCAATGCTTTTACAAATGATTTATGGAGATACAATCCTATACGAAATGATTGGACATATGTTTGGGGTGATATAAACTTTACCGGGCCGGTGGTTTATGGGCAAAAGAATGTTCCATCGGCAACAAATAAGCCACCGGATATGGTAGGAGGGGCATCCTGGAAATCTCGAAACTCATTCTATGTGTATGGTCTTACACAAGGCGGTGTTACATGGGGGTACCTCAACGTGCAAAAAAATGTGTTATGGCGCTTTGTACCCGATGCTCCCATCGCAGCATTTACGAGTAATGCGCCTGTAACAACTTGCGCAATGCCCGTAGTTATTACCTATACAAATGCGAGCGATGCTAATTGTTTAGAAATGAAATCCTATTCTTGGGATTTTGGAGACCCATCTTCCGGAGCAATGAATGTTTCTACACTTGAAAATCCTACACATACGTATGCTGCTCCTGGCACATATTCTGTTCAATTAATTGTAGAAAATTGTATGGGGATAAAAGACACTGCCATAAATCCCATACAAATTACTTTGGGTACATCAACGGTAAGTATTAATAGTACAGCGCCTTCTGTTTGTAGTGGTTCGGGTGCAACACTCTCCGCAAGTGCTAGTAATACGTATTTATGGAGTCCTGGAGGCGCTACCACAGCTAGTTTAACAGTATCTCCAGTATCTACAACAAGTTACACCGTTGTAGCAACTGACAACTATAACTGCACTGCACAAGCTATATTTACACTTAGCGTAAATAGTAAACCAACAGTTTCAATTGCTGCGCCTAGTGCAGTATGTAATGGGCAAAGTGTAACCTTGTCTGCAAATGGCGCATCGACTTATTTATGGAGTCTTGGAGGCGCAACAACCGTAGCCATTACAAACGCACCAACTACTACCACCATGTATAGTGTTTTGGGAACAGATAATGTAGGTTGTTCTGCACAAGCTATATTTACACTTAGCGTAAATAGTACACCAACAGTTTCAATTGCTGCGCCTAGTGCAGTATGTAATGGACAAAGTGTTACCTTGTCTGCAAGTGGAGCGTCCGCTTATTTGTGGAGTCTCGGAGGTGCAACAACTGCTGCCGTTACAGACATGCCAACCAGTACTACCACGTATAGTGTTTTGGGAACAGATAATGTTGGTTGTTCTGCACAAGCTGTTATTACAGTTACTGTTAATTTTTTGCCGGTGCTGCAATTAATTGGAAATACATCTATTTGCAATGGTGTTTCAACTACGTTAACTGCTGCGGGCGCAAACAGTTATTCGTGGTTGCCTGTAGTTGGATTGAACAATGCCTCAGTACCAGTTGTGGTTGTTACAACAACAGCAACCACCACATATACCGTTGTGGGAGTTGATATCAACGCGTGTGCAGATACTGCATTTGTTACTGTGAATGTCTCTGATACGCCTACAGCACAGTTTACTGCAAATAACCAACTATCCTGTTCTTCGGGGTGTATCACATTTTTAAATACTTCTTTGGTGGTAGCTAACACTACCAATACTTATACATGGAATTTTGGAGATGGCAATACATCATCGCTTGAAATCCCCTTAAATTGCTATCAAGCAAGCGGGCTGTATTCCGTAACTTTGTATGCATTAAATAATGCAGGGTGTGCAGATACAGTAGTTGCTTCGAATTATATAACCATTCTAGATTCTCCGTTCGCTGCATTTAGCACCAATCCTGTTTCGAATGCGAATGTGTTGGAGGAGATTTTGTTTTTAAATAATTCTGCTAACGCTACCAATTATTGGTGGAATTTTGGCGATGGGCAAAATGATACGTTGGTGAGTCCTACTCATGTTTATTCTGAGGGAGGAAGCTACACGATACAGCTAATAGCTAGTAATGGTAGTGTATGCAGCGATACCGCCTATACACAAATTAGCGTGGAAGATGATTTTACATTGTTCGTGCCCAATTCGTTTAGTCCGGATGGAGATGGATTGAACGATGTTTTTCGTATTTATTCCACCAACCAAAATATTTCCAACTTTAGGATTACGTTATTTAACAGATGGGGCGAAGTAATATGGGAAACAGAAGATATTCAAACGGGTTGGGATGGAAAATATTTGGGAGCACCAGATGTTGCGCAGCAAGAGGTGTATGTTTACCTAATACAATTAAAAGATACTAATGGAATAAAAAGAAAGTATACGGGAAACATTAGTTTGATTCGTTAACTCTTCGCTATAAAATCGCTCTCTGTGTACTTCGCAACCTTAATTTATAACTTCTTAAAAACTAAACCTTTTATTTTTAACTAACAGTATATTAGTTTGTTATGGATTATTTTGGTCTGAATAAAACTTAAATATTTTACCATTTTAATTTGACTTCCCCTTTGGGTTTCGGGTAGATTTGCCCGTATTAAACAAAAAATAAATAGATGAAAACAAAACTTCTAACCATTAGTGCAATTCTTACATTTTGTGCAAGCTCTTATTCTAAAGAAAGAAAAGCTGATTCTACATTTGTTAATCAAAAAAAATGGGACGTAAGCGTAAATATCAATAACCTAAGTGTTTTTCCTAATGGGATTTCAAGTAAAGCCGCTAAGTCATCGGGAGACATTACCCTAAAAAGAAAAATAAGTTCAAAATTAGAAATTCGAGTGGGTGTTTTAAGTAAAAATTATACTACGATAGATCAACTATATTATGATAAGGATTTAAACTATTGGGATTACAATAGTATTTATATTACAACTGGCAATCTTTCTACAGACATTCACAAAACGTTTTATAAGCTTGGAGTGCAGTATAATTTACCAATAAAGGAAAACTCTCAGTTTTCATTTGGAGCAGATATTTTGTATGGTAAGGAGAGTATAGATTTTAGTTACTCCAACATATCTTATTATCGTACAGATACATTAAAGAATTTAATTTCCTCTCCTTCTGTACCAAGCGGGAATTCGGGTGGTATAAGATGGAGCTCAACATTTATCGGCATAAGTCCCTTTGTGAATTTTTACCATGCATTGTCTTCTCGTTTTGGGTTATCAGTGCAGTTGGCAGCAGATTCTAGAATTAATAGAATTAGCAAAGGCTTAGGCGCTGAATTTTTTGACCATGTTCAAAGGACAGGTTCGAATGATCAAAAGGATAGTTGGATTGTTACTAGCACTAGTCCGTATAAAAGTTTTGCATCAGACCTGCGATTTACCGTTAACTTACATTACAAATTTGGTAAAAGGGTAAAATAAATGTTTGTGATAATTTAATTTTACAATAATTCCAGATGAATTTCAACTCATTCGACTTTACTAGTGCTAGTAAAAAAGCATGCGTAAGGTCGAATGAATTTTTATCGAATTAGTTTAAACTCTAAATAGGCAGTTGGAAAATACAACTGCCTACAACTAAATATTAGTAAGGCTTTTAGTGTTTTGAATAAGTAAGGAAACTTTACTAATACTAAGTTGGGGTGGCCCGTACTAACACAGATAGTGCGCTTTTTTCAAAAGCATCTACTGTTAGGGGTAAATCATTCTAGTAGGCGATTTCCCATTTTCAAATACCATTCGTATTCCATCATCAGTTGTGGGTTTTTCTCATTATACAGCTTCTTTTTCAATCGAAGTATATATTCTTTATTCTTAAAAGAATCATGAATAAGTAACAGCTTATAAAAATCAAGAATCAACTGGTAATCTACTATTTCGTGTAAATATGCTTTGACCGTACTATCTGAAATCAATCTGTGTGCAGCTTTAAAATCTTTTTTGATCACCAACAACTTTGATAACGCTACCTTATATGGTACTATTAGTTTAGTAGCAATTTTAGTTGCATTATTCGTTACCAACTTTTTTAAGTAATTAATTAGATAGTCATACTGCAATATGGGAGTTTTAGGGTAGGAGTGGGCAATTGCGAGTGCTCTGTAAAAATAATTAATTTGCACAGAGGTTTCATCACTCGTTCTACTAGTAGGAATAGTTTCGGTAAGTAATTGCCATGCTTCAGAATATTTTTTGCAATAAATTAGCGTGACAGCTCTGTTTTGAATATCTCTTAACAGGGAACTTTTTTCTGTGAATTTATATTTTTGAGACAACTTAATTTTTGACAATAATGCAATTTCGGCTTTGTCATATTCGTAATTAAAATATAGTACAGCTGCTTCTGTACCAATTATTTTAATAGCAGTGTCTTTTTCATAATCAATAGTGTAATCAAACAGTGGTATGCGGGGATATTTTGCTACAATTGATTTGCAAACACTAAGATGTTTTTTCAATACTTTAACATCTGATAGTTTGTCCCATTTTCGTTTGTTGTAAACACACAGGTAGTTGTATAAGAATTTAAAGCGGAGGTACTCACTATTTTTTTGAGCTAGATATTCCACTTTATTCAAGTATTCAATAATAGCCTTTTCTCCATATTTAAAATTTAGTTCTGCCATTACGAATCTAAGTTCCTTAACCTGTGAAATATCCTCCTGTAATAGTTTAGCTTTCTTATATTTTTTTAGTAAGCTGTGGAATTTCATTCCTCTCTCAAATTCTCTTGATAGCCTGTGTTCTAGTAATAATGGTAAAAGTTCAAAAACGTTATTATCCCACAAATCTTTTTCAAGTGCATCTAGTTTATTTTCATAATCAACTTCGTTGGCGTTGTATTTAGTTGTTCTTGTTAATTCATAAAAACGTGTTTCTTCCGAAGTTAGTATGGTTTGTTGTAGCTTTCGTTTAGCATTAAAATACTCTAGTAAGCGTTTTCTTATTTTATAGTATCTATTTTGCAAAGTAATAATTGGGGTTTTCTTCAGCTCCGAACTATATAAATAAGAAACAATTTGCTGTGTTCTGAAATGAGGTTCATTACAACTAATTACGTATTCGATAGTTTTAAGTATGAAGTGCGCATTAGCAAAATCGAGCTTACATTGATTTAATTCTTTCGAATCTAGGTCTTTAATTTTCGAATAAAGCGAATGGTTCATTTTAGTGATATCATATTTATAGTCTGTAAATATAGTAAAATATAAGGAAGAAAGGGATAGGTGGCTTCAATTCCCGAATAGATGGGCTTCCGCAAAAAGACCTGCAAATGAAATAGTTTAATTTTGCCACATCAAGCACAAGTATATAACCAAACACCCCCCAAAACATAAATTTAAAAGCATGGAAGCAATATGTAAAAATTTAGCAATAGTGTCTATAATGGCACTAGCCGGTATTAATGCATCAACAGCACAATCTAAGATTGAGCATGTAACAGCAATTGGCGGCAGTCAATCGAATATTACCTATGTCGATTCTGATATAGATACACTTACTAACACTACTTATTTATTGGCATATGTAAAAGGAACTTGCGATATAGATCCTTCGTCTGCAAAAAAAATGATATCAGAAGTTAATAATCCTAATCACGATGGTAACAATCAATCTTTGGGATTAGCTGTTGTAATTGCTTACGAAGAGATTAACAGTAAACAAAAATTAAAGTGGGTAAGCTCTTTAAAGAGTATAGGCAATTCGATGACTAAACTCCAAAAAATAACTTTTGACTATAAGAACAAAAATATATTTGTAGCCGGACACCACGATGGTAAATTTCAACTACAAACACCTGCCGGAGCCACATCAACTATCAACGCAGGGAGTGCAGGAGGTACAGATATTTTTTTACTAAAGTATGATGTGTTGGGTAACCTTGTAAAAAAAGCAATTCTGCAAGATAACAAAGACAACGGAGTTTCATCTAGGATTAAAATTGCAGGACTGGCTACTGATAAGTACGGTAATTTAATTTTGCTTGGAAGTCTTAACCAGTGGGGTAACTGGGACATAAATCCAGGACAAGGCTATGGAGCTGTTGTTGGCGGTTTGTTTCTTGCGAAGTATGATAATAATTTTGCCTTTAAATGGAGTAAAAATATTAGTTACGATACTCAATTTTCATCCTGGGAAGACATCACGTTCGATGATATGGCTCTTGATTCAAATGGAAATATCATTTTTTCTGGAAGAGTAATAGATGATACGTATTCGGGGTTGCAGTTGTTTATTAAGTATTTCAATTTTGTGTCTAAGTACTCTACGCTAGGAAATCAAAAGTTTACGAATAAAATATTGGAAGGAAGATCGCCTTTGTATTGTACAACAGATAAAAAAGGAGATGTTATTTGCTATGGTACGCTAGAGCCAAATACAACTATTTCTCCCGATCCTGTGAGCTCCTCTAACAAGACTATTGTTGGAGATAATACAGCGTATAACGCATATTTAGTAAAATACCAATCTGCCAACGGAAAGCTGGTTTGGGTAAATAAAGTAGTACACAACTCTTTGGCTGGTGATAAAAACATTGCACAAGATGTAACTACCGGCCCCGGTAATTCTATCATTACCTCTACAAAGAGGTATAACACCGGAAATATGCAACAACTAGTTTTGGAAAAATATACTTCAGCAGGAGTTAAAAAATGGGGCACGCATACTCAAATGATGAATACAACACAAAGCGTAATAGGGGCGCCTAAACTAGTTGCCTATG